>DASTZB010000174.1:0-2455 GCA_035764525.1 Chitinophagaceae bacterium
ACTCACTTATCATATACTTGATGGTGCTGGATCAGGGCTTGGTGTTGCCACCATTATTACATCGCCCGACAGTGCAAGGGCAATCGTTAAAGAATATAAAAATATGGGTGTTGATTTTATCAAACCATATAACGGGCTTTCTCGTGAAGTTTATTTAGCCATAATTGATGAAGCCCGGCTGCAGCAACTTCCGGTTGAAGGTCATGTACCTTTTAGCATGACTGCCGCTGTAGTATCTGATCTCGGTCAAAAAACAATAGAACACAATTTTGATATCCTGTTGTCCTGTTCCAAAGATGAAAATGAGTTGAGAAAAGATCTGCGGCAACAAACCTGGGGCGAGTTAGAAGCAAAGGCGGCGGTTACATACGATGAACAAAAAGCAAAAAAACTATTCCTACAGCTCGCCCATAATAAAACATGGAGTTGTCCAACCATCATATTTTACCGACCTGTTTGGTTGATCGGAGATGAGAACGAAGCATTAAAAGACACATTGCTTAACTATCTTCCAAAAGCAGAGGTGGAAGGTTGGCACAATGCGTTTCAAAGATTAAGTCACAATACAGTTAAGGAATATACAAAGACGCAGTATCAAATGCGCAGCAAGATCGTAAAGGAAATGCACAACGCCGGTGTTGGAATATTAGCTGGAACGGATGCTGGTGCTATTTTTTCAATTCCGGGATTTAATTTGCATCGTGAATTGCAAGCTTTGGTAGATGCAGGTTTGTCCAACTTAGACGCATTAAGATCTGCCACCATCAATCCCGCAAAATTCTTAGGAAGAGAAAAAGATCTTGGCTCAGTAGATCAGGGAAAGATCGCTGACCTTGTTTTGCTAGATGCAAACCCCTTAGAAAATATCGGCAATACCAAAACAATTTATGCGGTGATTGTGAATGGAAAACTGCTTCAACGAAACGACCTGGATGCATTGTTGAACCAGGTTAAAGAGTCAGTAAAGCGATAGAAAATATTTTGAACGGCAGCTCTTTTTCTTGCCTTAAAGCCAGGACAACATAGTTGAATCAAGAGGACAGCATCTTTCTCCAATTTTTCTGCGAAGCATCAAAAGAAATGAATTAACTCAGAGTCTTGTGAGAAAAATAACTTCATTTATGCACATATCGCTTGGCGGTTTTGAGGACCGAACGGAGAAATGAACCGGATCAAAGTTGATGAAGAAATTTTTGATCATGTCGGTAGGCGGATAAGCGGAGTGTTCATTGTCCCCGCTGGCGGGGGAAGTACTTCGTAATAAGTGTATTTACAAATTAGGGGTGGACAATTAAGCGCCGCATTCAATCCACCCCCAATAGATAATTTAAAATTTTTAGACCATCCGGCCCACGGCAGCGGAGGACATCACACCATCTGATTTGTTTTACTCTTTCCCTGATGTTTATTGGTATCTACTCAATAATAAATTTATAACCCCTGCCATGTACGTTTATAAATTTAAGGGAGCTATCATCGCTTAATTTCTTACGTAATTTAGACACCAATACATCAACATTTCTACTGATCACAACTATACCTTCATCTTCCCAAATTTCTTTCATCAGTTTTTCTCTTTCTACGATCTGATTTATATTTTCTGCAAATATTTTTAATGCTTTTGTTTCTTTTTCCGAGAGTGTAATACTTTCTTTCTCATTTTTAAGAACATTATTATCTGCATAAAATCTAAAGTTTCCTAATTGTATATAATCATTATTATCGGCGATTGGTGCTGCCTCTTCTTTTTTCCGAAACTTATCTTTCATATAAAAACCAACAACACTCAAAGGAATGATCAACAGCAACAACAAATAGGAATTAAACTTATTTTTCTTCAAAAGTTCAATTTCAATAACATAACAACTAACCTCCAGTGTACGACCTCTGCAAGGTGTCAGATCGCCTGTTTGGCTGTTTATTTCGAATGCAAAGACAGTTTCATTTTGTTTACAATTCCTCAAATTCACTATATAATCGTTTACCAGGGCATTTTTTTGAAATGTTCGTTGAACTAAATTGATGAGTGAATCTGAAATAAAACTAAAATCATTTTGAAAGGAGATCTGGTATGTATGTTCATTTAATTTCTTAACCGGCATCACCTGGGATGAAGAATCTTTAGCTGTAAGCAAAAGCTGGTGTCCTAGATCACGTAATACAACTTCTACATGCTTCTCCGGGATCTCATTCTTTTTATTGATAAATGCAGAAATCAAAATAGCAATTATCATGATCGAAGATCCGAACAGAATAAATGGCTTCATGTTTGTAAAAATAATCTATTAAACCCCAGTTCTCGGTGGTTTTACAAACGTTTTACGTCTCATTTACACTTCTTTACTATTAAAAAGCTCCAGGGTAGTTGACGCCCGATAACTTTACTTTATTCTTTCACCAAATAAAGTATAGTCATGAAAATCTTTAGCCGTGCGTTTTTGCTCCTTTTTCTATA
>DASTZB010000175.1:0-8325 GCA_035764525.1 Chitinophagaceae bacterium
TTTATCTGCATCTTTGATCAGCGTTTTATAAGCCGCCATAATAGAAGGGTCTTTTGCTGCAACTCTTTTTTTATTCTTTTCGAGTGACTGAATATTCAAAGTAAAAACTACGGGCTTACCCTGCTCATGAACAGATGTCCATGAAGTAAAAAATACGACAATGCAAAAAAATATCAACAATCTTTTTTTCATAAACTAAATTATTACTTCATGATAGCGATCGTCTCTTTCAAATCAACACCATCACCTTTTACGGTTACTGTATAGATTCCTGTTGGCAATGTTGAAATAAACAGGTCAGCACTTATAAACCCCGGTGGCATATAAAGATTCTTCTTTAATACGGGTCTTCCGCTTATATCCCATAAAACAATATCACCCAGTGCAGGTGTTACCGAATACACTCTTACTGTAAGAATATCTTTATTCGGCATAAACGCATGCAGGTATTGTTGATCTGTTCCTGAATTTGGATAGATGGTTAGTCTTCCTGGTACATAAATGAAGTTATAGTTGTTAGAAACAGCTCCTTCTGGCGTCAACGCATAATAACCAGCAGTTGAATTTGTAGTTGCAATTGTATTCACTTGTGCTTGCGTTGTTAAATTAGCAACAGTTTCACCCAATACAAGCCCGGTATAGGTAATTGTAAATTGCGGATTGGGTTGTCCCTGGACTTTAGTAGTATCTCTTACACGTATCGTTAAGTTCACTTTACTTACAGTTAGTGTCCTTGCAACATCTGCCGCCGGAAAATATCCTGCATTGCCAGCTTGTGAAGCGGTAATAGTTGTAGTACCACCACCAGTAATATGAATAATACCGCTGCTATTAACAGTTGCTACTGCAGTATTACTACTTACATAAGTAATGGGAATTGTATTATTGGTGCTTGTTGCTCCTGTAGGAAAATCAGCATTTCCATAATTTTTTGCTGGCAGCGCATTGAAAGTGATCGTTTGAGACTGTTTGGCTTGAACAGTCAGCAATCCATTTACAAATGTGATATCATAATTATTAGATGTCGCTCCGTTCACAGTAATAGGATAAGTTCCCGGTGCCGATGCTGTAACTGCCGTAGTTCTAATAACAGCTGGTGTCAATAAAGCAGATGACGTTTCGCTTAAAACGAAACCGGCATATGTTGCAGTAAGCGTCGGATTGGGTTGTCCTTCAAATTTTAATTTATTATCAGCTATTATTGTTAAAGCAGTTTTATTAACCGTCAGAGTTTGTGTAACACTTGCAGCAGCATAAAATCCATCAGTTGCCTGCGATGCAGTAATATCCGCAGTTCCTGCACCAGTAATATGAATATTGCCGTTAACAATGGTTGCTACAGCGGTATTGCTGCTTGAATAAATTATAGGTTGCGTAGTGTTCAAACTTGTAGCGCCACCATTAAAATCTGCATTGCCGTATGTTTTTGTTGGCAGTGCATTAAAAACGAATGGATCTACCTGTGGCACTGCCCCAACACTAAAAGCACCAAAGATGCTAAGTGTTGCTGTCACATTGTTAGTTGTATTGTCACCAACGCCAACCGGCAAGTCCCACGAAGAACCATTATTTTTTATTAACCCAATATCTGTATTTGGTAATGTTGTAAAAGTAGATCCTTCCAATGCATCATTCCAGTTCAATTGAACAATGGCATCACCTGATCCATTTAACCGGTTAATATTCCAAACTGCATTAACTACAGTTTGTTTTTGTGTTGTTGTCAATGCTGGTCCCGTGACCGCCCCGTTTGTTGTAATACCTTCGAAGACTGCAACGCTAAAATCAGAGTTGACAGTTGGCGTAATAGTCGCCGGCAAATAATAATTTAAAGTGCCGATCGGAAGAGTTGTAGCTGCAGATAAACCATCATATCGCAATAAGCTTTGATCTCCTGCACCATTATAATTAGTAACGATATAATTCGAAGAGTTAAATGTGCCATTGATAACAGAACCTGAAGCAATATGTAAAACATCTAATGGACGAAGGATCATTTTTGCATTTAGCGTTAAATAGTCATGTACTTTAAATCCGGTGTTTACTGTTATTGGTGCATTTATTTCGGCAAATCCGACTAAGATCATGTTGCCTGATGAACCTGTTGTAATTCCAAACGGTGAAGTAGTCGCAGCATTGATAATATAGTTAATACTGTCACCATAAGTTTTGTTACCTCCTGTAGCAGTTGAACCTGTTGAGGGACTAAATCCATTCGCATTAGAAGTTGCAAGTGTTGCGCCACTATTTGAAACATTTAGTGAAATTCCAGAACCTGAACCGATCAGTAGTTGTGATAAATAGATTGTGTCAAGTGTTGCATCAAAAGAAACAATTTCAGTATTTGCAGGTATTCCCGTTCCACTTATTGTTTTGCCAATAACTGCAGAAGTATATACGCCAGCATTGCCTGTAATAAAATATCTTCCTGATACAACGTTACCTGTTCCCGGTATATTTGGCTCTACGCCCGCAACATTGAATGTTGCATTTCCTGTGATTTGCTTTGTACTAAAATCGATCTTGCCGTAAACATCAACTGTAGCATCAACAGTGATATTGGTATTTAAAGTCACGTTTGCATTATCAGCGATTGTTAAACCACCTAAGGTAATAGTGCCTGAACCAGAAATTGCTTGTGGTGAGCTGCCTGCTAATACAAGTTTATTTGTTCCGCCGGCAGGTAAATTGACTGACCCATTCACAATTACATTACCGAGAATTGCTGTTTGGCCACTAACGGCTGGAATAAAAGTTGACCCGGTCTCTACTGTTAAATTTTCAATTCTATAAATAGCGCCTGATGCAGTAAGGGTTGAATTATTTTCAACGATTACATCACCAAAGCTCTGCCGGTTAAAGAAATTACCTCCTCCCTGGACACCGCGATGATGCCACGTGGTTCCAGGTTTCATATCGATTGCAGAAAATAAACTTCCGCTTCCATGTGGACTACCTCCGCCGAGATAATATAAATGCGACCCTGCCTCAAACACAACCCATTTTTGTGAAGCTTGTGCACTACTGCCAAATGCATAGGAAGAAGAGCCTGTAATATTTGTATAAAATTTAGAACCATTTGTAAAAATCATTGAGCCTGCGGGGCCTGTAGTAGTGTTTGTAATTCTAAATTGCTGAGTGGTAATCGCACTCATTTCACCATTCACTTTTCCCGTACATGTCACTGCCATATCGATACGTACACTTCCAACTGTAGATGTAAACCCGGCCTTCGAAGTAGCATCCACAAAAAAATCATCACCCACATCGCCGGCAATAGCGATAGCTGTTGTCATAGTTGTAGTACGGATTATGTTGACATTTGCTCCATTGATATATTTTAATTGAGCACAGCTAATGCCACCAGTACTACCAACTGTAAAAGGTCCTCCTGCAACGTTAGTACCATCGAAAATAAGTATATCGTTTGCATTGGTATTGGATGAACGTGAGGTACCAGATCCATTCAACACTGTATTCCAGTTTGATGTCACGTTGAGAGAGTCATTGTTCTCGCCCACCCAGTAATAAGTCGTTTGGCTATAAGAAAAACCTATCGCCATGATCATCAACATTGTAAATAAAATTCTTTTCATACAGCAGCTTTTAAGTGAATTAAGTTTAGCAATCAGTTTATCGTTAATTTATTTTTTGATGAAATGAATGTGATACAAAGCCATGCTAAAGGAACCATCAATGCAGCAAGGATGAACAATGTTGTATATCCTGTTCTTGTCAACGATGGAACCAATAATGTGAGAATGATGGTTCCGGCAACTGCAGACGTGCCACCCATTCCTGCAACTGTTCCAACATTTTTACCATTGAAATAATCTGATGGTAATGTTTGCAGGTTATTGATCAAAAATTGAAATCCAAATAATGTAGCGCTGATAAGGGCCAGCGCAATTGATACATGCTCTTTTAACTGATCCATATAAAAAGCAGTTAGTCCCAATGATAATAACATGATGAAGCAGCCGATCGAGATCGCAAGTTTGCGAGCCTTGTTTGCAGACATTCCTTTTTTTATCAGCATTGAAGAATAAAAACCACCAGCTAAACCACCGATAGCGGCGAATAAATAAGGTAACCACGTAAAAGCTCCCACCTGTTTAATATCAAAAGCGAATTGTTCCTTTAAAAAAGTAGGCAGCCAGGTAACAAACATCCACCAGATCGGGTCAATAAAAAATCTTGAAGTAATAATACCCCAGGTATTCTTAAATTGTAACAATGCACTCCATGAGTAGACCTGTGGATCGGCTACAACATTTTGCTTGACCGCATTTTTATCGAGTATATGATCCTGTTCATCTTTAGTGATCCATGGATGCTTATCAGGTGTGTTCTTGTTAACGATCAGCCAGGGAATGATCCATAAAAAACCTAATACTGCAATGCCTGCGAATGTGGCCCTCCATCCAAAAGCAAGATAAAGACCAGCAATGACCGGTGCGGCAACAACTGAACCCAATGAGGCTCCTGCTCCAAAAATTCCCTGTGCAATTGCCCTTTCCTTTACCGGAAACCATTCTGCATTACTCTTGGTTGCACCGGGCCAATTACCTGCCTCGCTTATACCAAGCATGGCACGAAATACACTAAATGATGTTAGCGATCTTGCAACAGAGTGCAATGCAATCGAAATGCTCCAGCCAACAATTGAAACAACCATTCCCAGTCTTGTGCCTATTGCATCCATCATTTTGCCGGTAACGGTTTGTCCAATTGCATAAGCGACCATAAAAAAAGTAGTGATCAATGCCAGCGCATCTTTATTATTTGCCTGCGCAATACCAAACTCCTTATAGATATATGGCCACATTATATTGATGGCACTGCGATCAATATAATTGATGATCGTTGCCAATCCTATCAGGCCAATGATCCACCAGCGAAGTCCTTTTACTTTCATTGTTTTTACTTGCTCAATATTTACCAGGTTTCCGATCATTTTATTTCTCAATAAAATCTTCACGCATCGGGCTAAACACATCGATCAACACACCAGCTTCAAGACAAACAGCGCCATGAATTACATTTGGTGGAATATAAAATGCATCACCAGCTGTCAGGATCTTTTTCTCCCCATTAATTTGTACTTCAAAGCTGCCACTTTCTACATGGGTGATCTGCGAATGGTAGTGCTGGTGTAACACGCCTATTCCCCCTTTTTCAAATTCCACTTTTACTACCATCAACTTATCATCATAAGCCATGATCTTTCTTTTCATTCCTTTGTCAACTTCTTCCCACGGTATTTCGCTGTTCTCAATGAATACCTTCATTGTTTCTTCTGTTCCCATAACATTGATTTGTTAGTTATTTTAAATTTTTTCCATCATATAGTATTGTATAAGGTCCTGTCCAACTGATTTCCTTTGCTACATGCGTTGTCGTTTTATCAAAATCCTTATTACTCTGAGCGATTAATAATTTTTTCCCGTTAATAATTACTTCTATTATAGAGTAATCATCATTCTCCAGCAATTTTATATTCTGAACAGAAGAATAAGAGTTAGTGGAGAATTCAAGGACAGGATCAAATTTTCCATGTACCTCAATAACACTGATGAACGACTGATCCAAGCCATTCTTACGAATAATAAATGCCGGCTCCCGACGCAAGTTGAAATTTGGATCATTGGCCCCAGTTCGTGTAAAAAATAATGAAGCAGTGCTTTCTATTAATGATGAGATCGAATAATAAGTCCTGTTATTCAAAAAAGTAAATTGGACAATAGTGTCTTTCACTGATGCTTCTCCTTCTTTCCATAAAAATTGATAACCATTCTTTTTGCCCAATGTTTCCTGGGCTTTCTCTGAATAAGAATATTTAAAAGAGGTGCTGATCAACTGGCCACTATATTGAAATGGAAGATCAAATTGTGCCTGCTGAGAAGAAATCACGTTAAAAACATCAACCATTATTTTTTTTCCATCAGGCAATTGCAGCATATAAATTGTTCTTTGAAGATTTGCATTTTTATATGCATTATTTTCTCTTGCACCAACAACTTGTGCATTAGAATTACTGAGATCACTAAATAATTTTTCCGAATGATGTTTTTCTGCTTCATCCTCTTTACCATTGAAATGACTGGTTTCATCCAGCACTAACGTATTATGAGCAATAGTTTGAGAAGCATAAGCTTTATTCTCTGGCAAGTACCTTCCACCATATTTTTGTTCTACACCAACAAACCGTACAGAGCCATAATCTGTCAGTATCTCATTTCCTTTGTCATAAAGATTAATGTTCAGTTTATCAAAGTGTCCATGAGAAAGACCATGAGAAGTATACTTATATATTAATGTAGTAAGATCTTTTCCTTTACCATTTCTTAAAACACTTACTCCGCCTTCGTCACCTTTCACACCATCGGCATATTCGACTGCTTGATAAGGATAATAGTCGGGTATTTTTTTATCTGAAACAATTGAAGCAGCAAGAGAAACGCCACCATTATTTAATAAAACTCTATCCTGTTTTTTTGCAACAACTAATAAGCCATTGTCTTTTCCATAAACATTCCATGCAATGTCAACAGCGGTTATAAGTTCATTACTTGTATAATCTTTTTCTTTTATAGCATCATTAAGCGGAAAAAATGTACCATCAAGATTGGTTTGCTGCAGGCCGGATAACAATGCTTTTTTCAAGATCTTATCTCTATGCTCAAAAATTCTTAATTCAGGTTTTGCATTTTTTAAAGCATTTGCAAAAAGATAGTAAGGAAGAATTGCATACCGAACATAATAAGGACCTTCAGTATAATAACCATCTGGTGAGAACAAACCATCCATCTGCGCTATAAACCCGCTTTTTCCGTTCTTATCAGTTCCATATAATGCCATCTCAACATACTCTTTATTGTTTGTTGCTATACCAACAATACCAACACCGGCACAAGCCCACACACCATGATTATGAATAAGGTTAAACCAATTCTTCAGATCTTTTGTTATGAAATCAACCTCAGGCTTGAAAGCACCATCTTCAATCGTTTTTCTTTCGGCAACAGAAAGTGAATTATAGATAAGATCATATGCCATGCCCGTATACACTAGCCAATTGGCATCATTCAATGCTTGCCAGAAAATACGGCCAGGTGAACTGCTCGTTGCCTCAGGATGGTTCTTTAGAATTGGATTAAGCTTTGCATATTTTAGAAACAATTGCTTCACTAATGTTGCATACTTACTATCGCCGGTCAGGTTATAAAGAATCGCACTGTTAAACATCAGCATATAATTTGCTTTATGCTTGTCATGTGTATAACCACCCGCAGGGTCTTTGGGAAAAGGAACATCAACATCTTTTCCGATCCATATATCTACTTCACTTTTTATTTCATTGTATGAACGGGTGAGTAAAGGATATCTTGGAATGTCTCTTTTAACTTCTGCTGCTTCAGCCTTTGTAAAAAAAGTAACGGGATGTTGTGCTGTGAGAATTACAGGTAATAAAAACAGGTTTATCGTTTTCAGCAATCGCAACATTGATCAGCACCTTAATTAATAATAAAGACAAACTATTATACGAAATAAGAGCCGCCATTGATCTCAATGCTCTCGCCATTAATAAAAGAAGATGCATCACTGGCGAGATACAATACCAGGTCTCCGACCTCTTTTGCTTCACCTTCTCTTCTCAATGGAGTGGCAGCAGCAACATTAGTTCTTACTTCAGGTTTAGTAAATGTGTTGTGAAATGTAGTATTGATCATTCCAGGTGATACACAATTCACACGGATGCCTTTTGGACCCAATTCTTTGGCGAGTCCTCTTGTCATAGTCAGCACTGCTCCTTTGGACGTTGCATATGCTAATGCACCGAAACCACCTCCATCTCTTGCAGCTTGTGATGAGAAATTTACAATTGCTCCGCCTTCAGTCATGTGTGGCGTTACTTCTTTTGTAACAAGAAATGCTGATTTAAGGTTCACATTGATCACTGCGTCCCAAAATTCTTCTGTTATTTCAGCTAATGGTTTTCTTCCCATAATTCCCCCGGCAACATTTACCAGAACATGAATAACATTCCCAAATGCATTCACACATTCCGCCACATTTTTTTTCACATCCGCAACTTTTGACATATCGCCTTGTACAACTACTCCTTCTCCGCCTATATGTCTTATTAATTGGAGTGTCTCATCAGCCTGTTCTTTATTATTAAAATAATTGATACAGACTCTGGCACCAGCTTCAGCTAATTTCAGTGATACTTGCCTTCCAATATCTCTGCCACCACCTGTAACGAATGCAACTTTTCCTTTTAATGAGTTCATAAGTAGCTGGGATTTTAAAAAAGTTTTT
>DASTZB010000176.1:0-6237 GCA_035764525.1 Chitinophagaceae bacterium
TGTTTTTGCTGAGGTAAGACGACCAGACGGGAGCAGGAAAACAGTAGTGTTAACTGAATTGGAGGATGGACAGTTTGAAGGAGAATTTCAAACCGGTTCTCCTGGAGTATACCAATTCCGAATTCGTGCAAAAGGAACTTCACAAAGCGGCCAAATCTTCTCGAGAGAAAAAACTTTGACGGCGGCAGTTTGGCGTGGAGGGGATCGTGCATATGATCCAACATACACCGGACAAAGCGGCGGTAACGAAGATTTTATTTGTGAATTCATGAGATGTCTCTTAAGAAAAAATGGTATCCTCAGCCAGGAAATGGAAAAACGTCTTAAAGCCGCCGGTTTCAACATCGAGCATGCACGGGAATGTTTCGGAAAGCTCTGCCATGAAAAAGATTGAGACGATAAAAAATTCAGGCGATGGTTCTATTCCAACCGCATGCGATGTGGTAATTGTCGGAGCAGGTATTGCAGGTTCCGCTTCGGCCATACAACTTGCAAAAGCGGGTTATAAAGTGGTGATAATCGAAAAATCCGGGTTCGA
This sequence comes from Chitinophagaceae bacterium, assembly GCA_035764525.1. Taxonomy (GTDB): domain Bacteria; phylum Bacteroidota; class Bacteroidia; order Chitinophagales; family Chitinophagaceae; genus VBAS01. The sequence goes on from DASTZB010000176.1 coordinate 539, forward strand.
CATGCCCCGCATTGGGGAATCGTTGGCCCCTGGTGTACAGCCACTCCTCAAAAGACTTGGTCTATGGAAGCAATTTTTAGAACTGGAACCGCTTCCATCTTATGGTACACGCAGTATCTGGGGCAGTTCTGATCCGGTTGAGCATTCTCATTTATTTACTGTTCACTTGAATGGATGGCATATCGACAGATTGGCCTTTGATCGCATGCTGGCTCTAAACGCTATGCAGGCAGGTGCACAATTGTACACCGGGTCAAGGGTGATAGACTGCAAACCTGGTGAATCCGGTTTTGTTTTGAATATCGCTGACAACGGACAGCAATCGCAGTTGCATTCAAAATTCCTGATCGATGCAAGCGGACGCTCTTCTCTCATAGCAAGCCGTTTGAAGGCGCAAAAAATTTTATTCGACAGGCTCGTTGGTGTTGCAGCCCAGTTCAATGATGATAATGCCGGACGTCATTGCTATATAATGATTGAGTCAACACAGCATGGCTGGTGGTACCTGGCTCCGGTTTCAAGCGATAAATCTATAGTTATGCTGATAACAGATGGTGACCTTGTGGGCAGGCAACAAAGGAATTTGTTACAGGAATGGCAGGAAGCAATGCAGGAAACAACAGGAATATTCAGCCACTTCAAAGGCAGGAGTATAATTTGGGGGCCAAGGGTTTTTTCGGCGGTTAGTCAGCGTACGATCAGGAGCCCGGGTGATCAACAACCATGGCTTTCAGTTGGAGATGCAAGCTTATCGGTCGATCCGATTTCAGGGAGCGGTGTTATCCGTGCATTGAACACAGCAAATGCAGCTGCGTTGACAACACAGGCTGTATTGAACGGTGACCAGGGAGCAATAGACAGGTATGAAGTTGAACGCAATATTGAATGTAACAAATATCTTTTCGAACTGGGTGAATATTATGGCATGGAAAATCGTTGGCCCGCTTCAGTTTTCTGGCGAAGGCGAACCGTTGCGCTAAAACAGTATCTTTCTGATACTATGGCTCAGTCCACTGGATCCGGTTGGTGACACCCTGGACCTATCGAAGGATTTTCCATCAAGGGAAAAAATAAAGAAGACCATTGTATCAAAGCCTGTCCCGATGCTTCGGAAACAAAATGTAAATCATCAATCTTAGTAAGCCGCTATCAATCGGCCAGCTAAAATTCCAAGAATAAAAATCATTATTACATAAATAAAAAAACCAACAAGTACCTGCTTAGAAGGAACATGATCTGGTGGTACAAGATGCCGTTCTAGATGGATCATGATAATGAATTATATAAAAAATAAGGATCACGTTTAAATTGAGACCAATCTGTCAGCAACTGTTCTTTGATAAGTTTTATTTTATCAAGCTCGTCTTGCACTAAGTTCAATTCCTTTCTTTCAACTTTTCTTTCAATCGAAAGTACATACTCGATCAGGTTCATACAGGTTGTGAACTGACCACAGGTTACAACCTTCTTCAATTTTTCGTGTTTTACATCTTCTTTGGCAAACCAAAGTGTAGTACCCATTGTTCTTGCTTCTTCAGCGATCTTCTCCATTCCAAATGTAATATCGGCCAACAATTGTTTGTCTTCATCCCTGGCCCATGGTAATTTATTATTGACGCGATACGTGCGATTCTTCTTGTTAAATGAACTTAACTCGAAGAGCACGTTATATAATCTTCTATCGTTCCATTTTTCATTATCAAAAAATAATTGATAGATCAACCGGCGTGTATGTTTAAGATTTATATCCGTGGTCATTGTTAGCACGGAAGCTGCGCGGGCCTTGACCATTTGTTCAAGCACATTCAATTTGGTATTCCCCAGGTATTTCGTCAGCTTATCAATGATATCATCGGAAAAATTATTGCCGATATTCAAATGCTCTAAAATTGTTCTTATCTCCGGGGTGACATCTCCCTTAAATATTTTATTTAAAAATTTTTGTTTGTTTTTTAAATTGTTGATATACCCCAAAAAAACTAAAGAGGTTAAAGAAACGCCAAGCAATAAAAGACATGTAGCCGTAACAATTGAATTTCCAGATTGAATATTAATAAGAAGACCAAGCATTGAAATCAGCAAAGCAACAATCGAAACAATCAAACCAATTTTTATTTTCTTAAATGCTGCCGGGATCTTATTGAGTATACCATTGATAGTTTGTGCACGCAAACCTTCTGCCTTCTTTTCTTCAACAGGCTTATATGGGTCCATAAAATAACTGGTCACATCGCCCACAATGATCAGGTCAAAAGCTTCGTCATGGTTTCTTTTGCGTTCATCAGCCGTCATAGCGCTGTATAATCCCTGGTTATCTGTGATGCCACCATCCATAAAACCTAATTGTTTTCTTAAAACTTCTTGAGTTCCATCATAACCTTCCAGTATCATGGAGTCCTTTAAATCTCTGGCTGTGAGATTACGATATATAAAATCATCAGGGAAGACAATCGGTTCAAAGCCTGCGGGGAAACAGGAGGATGCAGCAAGGATGTCAGCCAGCTTTATCTTTTTATAAACAGGATTATTCTTATCAAAATGAATATAGCGGTTACCAACATATTCAAATGATCTGTTATCTCCATCAGTCTGGAAACGGAAACTCAATCCACGAAAAAAATCAGTGGTATTAAAACATACGGAAATGTTCTTCTCCTGTTTCTGGTTCCAGAAAATATCAAAGGTCTCGCCGGCAAAGATTCTTTCGTCATAGACTTTAGCGAATGCGTTAATTAAATTCCTTCTTTTCCCAATGCCGGGAGGGTCCCACTGCTCATCATCGTTTAGCTTTTCCAACACATTGTTGAGCAACCCCTCTTCTTTCATCTCATCCAGCAAAAATGTATAACACTCATTAAACGGTCTTCCCTTACTATAATACACACCATATAATGTAGCAGCAAAACTGCCGCCGGAAGCTGAAGAAATAAACTCAACATTCTTTAATAAGTTGAGGCGATCGAGATAAGACATGATGCCAAGACTGAACGAAGCAGCCCTGAAACCACCACCCGAGAGTGAAAGGGCGATACAGTTGAATGGAGTAGAAAATGGTAGCATAACTTTCTTTTATTCATGCTACTAATCAGCGTGACTTAAAAATATAAACAATACAATTTGGATTTCAGTGCCATCAATTAACTTGATTCATAGCTTTCTCACCCAAATAGGAGAAGTCAATATTTTATCACCATCTTTTTGAATTATTTCCGCATAATAATAAAACGTTTCTCCTTTCTTCGCATCATGCGAAACATCAAGTTGATTGGCATTTGTTTTCGATCCACCCGGCAGAACTGTACTTAAAATTTTACTGCCTGGCGAACCAAAAAAGATTTTGATTGATTTCACATCGTCACCGGCATCAGGATCTGTTACTTCAACTTTTATCGATGCAGCCTTTCGTGTATTTATCCGCTTGCCCATTGGAAAACCATTGATCACAAATTTTACTCTTACATTCCAGTCAGCAGATGCATAAAAACGCATTTCCCTGTAGGCATCAACAATGCTGTCACGGTTTAGTTCACGGGCAAGTACAACAGTCCGCGAACTCGCCATCCTTCCAAAAGTGAGAAAATGATTATCATGATCAATAGTAGGTCCTACATGATAACCCACCGCCAATAGCCCTCTGAAAAAGTCAATAAATTTTTTGGCAGGCTTGCTGTCATAACTCGTGTCTTCAGCAAAAGCGGGACCGGTACTGATAGTTACACCGCATATAGCCTTGTCAGCTGTCTTATTATAGGGTTGCGTTAATAAGTTATTGAAATCTGTTTTTTCTGGATGCGCTAGTGTGCCGAATCCATGAGGATGATTGGCGATGATACTCCATAGTGAGCTGTAATCAAATTTTTCACATTCCAGGTCAAAATTATTTTGCTCCCAGCCAATTAATTGAGGTACGCCATACACCAACACATGTCCTCCATTTTTAATAACTCCGAACTCCATACCATACATACACACAAAACTGCCATCTTTGTTTTCAGCCGATGCCTGCTGAATCCCTTTGGCATAGCTCGCCAGTTGCATGCCTGCCTGGCTATGGTTATGCTCTGAGATCCCAAGGAAATTGAAATGCTGGCTCTTCTTTGCAAATGCATAACTCCCAGCCGGGGTCTTTACCCCGGTTGTGGCCTTGTCTTTATTACCATCAGAGAATGCAGTATGCGCATGAATGTTTCCATAATAATAATTATAATCCTGACCCTTCACGGTCAAGGCAGGGAAAAAGAATAGAATAAAAAACCACAGGTGCAGTGAAGCTATTTTATTCATACGCGATACTTTTAAAAATGAATCGTTTACTTTAACTCTTCTGGCCTGTTGGGAACCAGTGGTTTGATACCAGCATTTCTCACATTCACTAGCCGCTTCAGCAGGTCAAACCAAAACGGGCCACCGGCGCTTAATGCAAGAGTGCTTAATATCCATCCCAAAATAATTAATGGCCACCCATGATCCTTTTTTATCTCCCAACCCACGGGCAGATCCCATTGTCGAACCATTTGATTGAGCTTTATAAGCTGATCCAAACTTTCATTATTATAATTCGCAACAAGTGAATCGCGGAACAACACTTTTTCAATGGAGTCGCGGCCATCAAAAGAATCATCATTAACATACTCATCATAATAATCCTGGAAATTTTCTTGCCGCAACACAGCATTAGTGATAAGCGAATCTTTGAGTACCTCATCTGCAAGAAGATTCAATCGCTCTCTTGTCTTGGGATCAGTAGCGGCAACTTTAATAATATGAATTGTATCAATATTAAAAGCGAGGGTGACAAGAGCGGATACGACTAGCACTATATTTCTTACATGCACTTTATACCAGCCGGTTACCCGGTCCATATATTCATTATACCATTTTTCGATTGAAATTGTCAGGAATGCCAAATTCCTGGAATGCCCGGTTATACTCGTAAGAAGTTTTTTCAACGGACCGTCTTCCAGCTGGAGCAAACCTTGTTTGAATTGCTGGTAGGTCTTTTCATCTTCGTTGGGAAGATCATTGGCATCTGGCGCTTTCTCTGATTTAATCAGATCGATAAGGGCTAACGTCACATTAGTGGCAGGAATATAAGATGGCAGCTTGTGGTCTCTCATCAATTTTTCAATTTGTGGATGGTTGTAAAGCCGTTCCCCCATTCCTTTTTTCTCTTTTATGTCATTAAAGAGATTGAAAAGGGCATCTCTCAGCATTTTACCCCTGAGCCGTATGATCATCGTGAACCATTCAACAATAACAAAGACCATCACACTGAAAATGAGATAAATGACAAGGACCGAAATAACGATCTGGATAATTAAAGTCATAGAACCTGAATTAGGTGTTATAGATGTTGCGGATGTTTGAAAGGGGACAGAAGAATAAACTCATTCTTAAATCTGGATCACGACAAGACCTACTAAAAATAGAACAGAGATTAAATCAAGTCAATCACCCAAAAGAGGTATTTTTTACACTGTTGTTGATATGCCGCATAGCTGGTGTATATGGCATACCTCTAAACGGCATTAATAATAGTCAGTTGTTGCCGCAATTTCCTTTTTCTCGATTTATTCTTAAACGTAAACACCAACCACGACGTGCATAAAAACTCAAGCGCCTTATTCCGACGCCTAAGAAAAATTATATTCAATTGAAAAAAATGTAAGTCGGAATACAGCGCCTCCAGAGTTTACAAC
>DASTZB010000177.1:0-13305 GCA_035764525.1 Chitinophagaceae bacterium
GGTATGCATCTGACAACCAGGTCGGTCTCGAATCTCCTGGCCTCCCTTCTACAAGAGGAATAGGAATAAACCTAAATATTAAATTTTAATACATCTGGGTTATTAATAAAATAAAATTTATGAAGATGAAAAAAATATTAAGCTATAGTTTACTGGTTGTTTTAATGGTGTCTTCTGTTTCATGTGATAAAGGATTAGAAGAATTAAACATAAACAGAACCAGTACCACTTCACTTGACCCCTCACTCTTGCTCAATAATGCTATCATCAATACCTCCTTTCCTACGAGGTCATTGATTTTTGATGTAGGAATTGTTCAGCAAATTATTTCACCCAATGGAGGTGTATTAGCAGGAGCTAATTTCAATCTCGATAGCAGGGATGGAACTCTTGCGGCTATTTGGACTGTGTATTATCAAAATGTGGTCAAATATACCCGCGATGTACTTGCCCGGACGAAAGGTAATACTGCACGGTCGAATATGTATAATATGGCTCGCATATGGGATGCCTATGCATTTATGATATTGACTGACGAATATGGTGATGTTCCTTATATCGATGCTGGCGCAGGTTATCCGGACCAGATCCTTTTTCCAAAATATGATGCCCAACAAACTATTTATCCAAAATTGATTCAGGAGTTGACCGAGGCTGCTACTGCGCTAAATGCAACAGGTCAAATAGAAACTTCTGATGTATTGTATGCGGGTAATGTCACGAAATGGAAAAAGTTTGCTTACTCATTATTGCTGAGAGCCGGTATGAGGTTGTCAAAAGTGGATGCTGTAAAAGCACAGTCAACTGTACAAGCAGCTTTCGCAGGTGGAGTGATAATCGATAATGCAGACAATGCATATATGCGGCATGATGCAAACTATGCACAACCTTATGGTGGCACTCTGAATAGCACGGAAGCTGCCAACTTTTATTTGACCAAGCCATTTGTTGATCAGTTGAAAAACACAAACGATCCGCGTTTGTCTTCAATAGCCATTCGATATGTTGGCGCTACATCTGGTAATGGACAAACAGTGGCAAATGGCAATACAAGTTCAGCGATGCAAGTAGGAATGCCAATGGGGAAAGACAACGGAACTGTTGGCGCAGCCGCAACCGCTGATACCCTGGCAAGTTTTTATGCTTATAGCCAGGCGGACCGCAGAAGAATTGTAAAGACAAGTTCACCAGTGTTTTTTGTTACCGCTTCTCAAACAAATTTATTGTTGGCCGAAGCAAGATTCAAAGGATGGATAACATCAGGCACTGCGTCGCAATATTTTTCTGATGGTATAAAGGCACATATGGATCAAATGGCAACTTATGATCCGGGTTGTGCAATTGCTGCGGGTGCAAGAGATACATATGTTGCGGCAAACCCTTTAGGAGCAGGAACTGAATTGCAGCAAATAAATACCCAGTATTGGATCTCATCATTTCTAAATGGACCAGAGGCGTTTGCAAATTTCAGAAGGACCGGATTTCCGGCTTTAACCCCTAATCCTTACGGACAACCAAATAATCCGGACGTACCCAATGGTACATTCATAAGAAGATTAACCTATCCCACATCTGAAATATCAGTAAATACGGTCAATGTGAATGAAGCGATTACAAGACAAGGGCCGGATAAACTGAGTACCAGGATCTGGTGGGATAAATAAAAAATTTTTTTCATGCAGGCAGAACAGTAGTAGGTAAACCCTTGTTTTTTTACAAGGGTTTTTTTAACAAGACGGATAATCAATAACCAGGAAATATTTTTTAAAGTTCCATTCATATAGAATCATAGATTTAAATAACCCAATGAATTATTTTAGAGACTTGATCAAACTTAGACCCGTAACTGTCATGATTTAACTGAACATTTATTTTTACTTAAATGAAAGCGAATAAAAAATTAAGAAGCCAGGATTGGTTTGGCCGAAAAGATAAAGATGGGATCATTTATCGAAGCTGGATGAAGAACCAGGGTATGCCACCTGATCATTTTGATGGTCGTCCAGTAATCGGAATTTGCAATACATTCAGCGAACTGACGCCATGTAATGCACATTTTCGTGAACATGCTGAGAGTGTAAAACGCGGTGTACTGGAAGCCGGCGGATTTCCTGTTGAATTTCCGATCATGAGTTTGGGTGAAACATTATTGAAGCCGACAGCAATGTTGTTTCGCAACCTGGCAAGTATGGATGCTGAAGAATCTATTCGGGGCAATCCTATTGATGGAGTAGTATTATTAACGGGTTGTGATAAAACAACTCCATCAACGGTGATGGGTGCAGCGAGTGTTGGATTGCCAACTATTGTAGTTCCCGGTGGCCCGATGCTGAATGGAAGATACAAGGGACAAACGATTGGATCGGGTACACATGTCTGGAAGTTTGATGAAGATATGAAGACAGGAAAGATGACACAGGAAGATTGTGAGTTTGCAGAAAGTTGTATGAGCCGCAGCATTGGTCATTGTATGACGATGGGTACTGCGAGCACAATGGCATGTATGGTTGAATCGTTGGGGCTAACATTGAGTGGCGCTGCAGCAATTCCTGCCGCTGATTCAAGAAAAAAAGTAATGGCGCAATTGAGTGGCAGAAGAATTGTGCAGATGGTAAAAGATAATTTAACCATCGATAAGGTCCTTACGCGGGAGGCATTTGAAAATGCGATAATGGTAAATGCAGCGGTTGGCGGCTCATCTAATTTTATTATTCATTTGTTGGCGATTGCAGGAAGAATAGGTGTTAAACTCGAATTAGAAGATTTTGATACGATCGGAAGTCATATTCCATTATTGGTAAACCTGATGCCTTCAGGAAAATTTTTGATGGAAGATTTTTATTATGCAGGTGGCTTGCCGGTTGTATTGAATGAATTGAAAGACCATTTACATAAAAATGTTATTACAGTTACAGGAAAAAATCATCACGAGAATATTCAAGGAAGTACAGAATGTTATAATGAAGAGGTGATTGCTACGTATAACGAACCTTTGATCGCTGAAGCAGGCTGTGTGGTAGTAAAAGGAAATCTTGCATTGAATGGTGCCGTGATGAAACCATCTGCAGCCACTCCTGCATTGATGAAACATAAAGGTCGTGCTGTAGTTTTTGAAAATATTGAAGATTATCATGCGAGAATTGATGATCCGAATTTAGATATTGATGAGAATTGTGTAATGGTATTAAAATATGTGGGACCTGTCGGTTATCCCGGAATGCCGGAAGTTGGAAATATGGCACTACCAAGAAAAATATTAGAGAAGGGAATCAAAGATATGGTTCGGATAAGTGATGGAAGAATGAGTGGCACTGCTTATGGAACCACAATACTTCATGTATCACCCGAATCAGCGATTGGTGGTAACCTTGCTCTGGTGCAAAATGGCGATATGATCGAATTGGATGTAGAGCAAAGAAAAATTCATTTGGATGTTTCAGATGCAGAGTTAGAAAAACGAAGAGCTAAATGGACACCACCGAAACCAGCAGCAGATAGAGGGTATGTCAGCATGTATATAAAGCATGTGACTGGCGCCGACAAAGGCGCTGACCTGGATTTCTTGCAAGGAAGTTCAGGTTCGTTAGTAACAAGAGACTCACATTAAACTTGGGATATGAAAAATCTTTTTATCTTTTCTCTTTTTGTAGTCATTGCTGCTTGTGGTAATGATCAGGAAAACAAAAACCAGGAAATGAACTATAAAAGTATTGGAACTGTTGAGCGACTTGACCCTGCATTGGATAATATTATTTCAAAAAATGCCAAACCTGAAATAATTGCTGAAGGTTTTGAATGGAGTGAAGGACCATTGTGGGTTGAAAAACACAAAATGCTTCTATTTAGCGATGTTCCAATGAATACAATTTATAAATGGACAGAAGCAAAGGGAAAAGAAGTTTATTTAAAACCTTCTGGCTATACCGGCACTGAACCATCCGTGTGCAAAGAACCCGGCAGCAACGGTTTGACATTTGATAAAAATGGAAATCTCGTTTTATGTCAGCATGGTGACAGACGAATGGCGAAAATGGATGCGCCAATTGATAAACCTGAAGCAAAATTTATCACTCTTGCTGATAAATACAATGGGAAAAGATTCAGTAGTCCGAATGACGCGGTATATAATAGTGAAGGCGAATTATTTTTTACTGATCCACCTTATGGTTTGCAAACACAAGATGATAGAGACGCAAAAAAAGAAATTTCGTTTAACGGTGTTTATAAAGTGAAAGCAAATGGCGAGATCATTTTATTGGTTGATTCAATAACGAGACCAAACGGACTTGCATTTTTACCCGGAGAAAAAAAATTGATCATTGCTTGTTCTGATCCTGCAAAACCTTTTTGGTATGTATACGATGTAAATGGCGACTCCCTGACCAGTGGGAAAATATTTTATAATGCTTCAGAAGAAGCAAGCAAGGGAGTAAAGGGCTTGCCCGATGGGTTTAAGATCGATAAAAATGGAAATGTATTTGCGACAGGACCGGGCGGTGTTTATATTTTTAACCATGAAGGAAAAAAATTGGGGATCATAAAGTTTGACGAATCAACAAGTAACTGTGCCTTTTCACAAGATGAAAAAATATTATATATAACGAATGATATGAATTTGGTAAGAATAAAACTAAGGGATTAATATGAAGCTTTACAAGACAAATGGCGGAATTGTTATTGAAAAAAATAAAAAATTCTATTTGGCTCAAAATGAGAATTGGGATTTGTTTATAAATGATGATGATCTTTTTAAGAAAGTTGAAAACCTCGTTTTAGTTTTAAGACAAAGGGAAGACATCACTCTTGAAAATCTATTACCTCCGATAGGAAACCAGCAGGAACTTTGGGCTTGTGGTGTGACATATTTAAGAAGCAAAGTTGGACGACAGGAAGAAAGCAAAGCATCTGGTGGCGCAGATTTTTATGGGAAAGTTTATGAAGCTGAAAGACCCGAAGTGTTTTTTAAATCCACACCTCATCGTATTGTAGGACATAATGCATTTGTAAGAATAAGGAAAGATTCAACATGGGACGTGCCTGAACCTGAATTAACGCTGGTTGTGGCCTCATCAGGTAAAATTATTGGATATACCATCGGTAATGATATGAGCAGTCGCAGTATCGAAGGTGAAAATCCTTTATATCTTCCACAAGCAAAAACTTATGACGGCTGTGCAGCGTTAGGACCTTGTATTTATGTTACTGATAAAGCCCTCGATAGTAACACGACGATATCTCTTGCAATAAATCGAGATGGAAAAAAAGTATTTGAAGGTTCAATTGCGATCAGCCAGATAAAAAGAACATTGACGGAGCTTGTTTCGTTTGTATATCGTGAATGTAGTTTTCCCTATGGCTGTTTAATTATGACGGGCACCGGCATTGTACCAGGAAGTGATTTTACATTGAAAAGCAGAGATGAAATAAATATTTCAATTGATAATATTGGTACATTGAGCAATACTGTTCAATAAATTCTTATGCAGCTCGTCATTATTGTCCTTGCCATCGGGTTACAGATATTTCTTACTTATAAAAAAGTTAGTCCTTTTCTTTCTTTATTGATTGTTGCATTGTTGGCGGGTCTTGCATTCGGTATGCAACCGGATGTATTATTAAAGGCGGTGAAGACTGGTGTAGGAAGCACACTGGGTGATGTGATATTGATCATTTGTCTTGGCGCTATATTGGGAAAAATTTTAGAGCTAAGTGGCGCTGCAAGCCAGATCGCTAACACTCTTATTAGTTCTTTCGGAATAAAGAATATTCAATGGGCTGTACTGCTCACTGGTTTTATGGTGGGCATACCATTATTTTATAATGCAGGCTTTATCATTCTTGTTCCATTGATCTTCTCGATTGCACGAACTGCAAAGCTACCTTTATTATATGTGGCTATTCCAATGGCAGCAAGTTTAAGTACTACCCATTGTTTCTTGCCTCCACACCCTGGACCCATGTTTTTGATTGGTGCTTTCAAAGCTGATCTTGGTAAAACATTAATGTATGGTCTTGTCATTTCAATACCGGTAGTAATTATTGCGGGTCCTTTGTTGGGAAAATTTTTAAGGAGATTGAACATACAAATCCCTCCTGAAGTGAAAGTTGAAACAGAAGAAAAGAAATTGCCCGGCATATTTGAAAGTTTTTTTCTTGCGTTGTTGCCGGTTTTGCTGATCGCTTTTGCAGTTATAGCAAATACTTTTTTCCCTGGCGAATCAATAGTTAAGAAAGTAATTCTGTTTCTTGGCGATGCCACTATTGCTTTATTACTATCAGTTTTGCTGGCTGTATTAGTTCTTGGTGTTATGAAAGGAAGATCAATGCAACAAGTGATGCAATGGTTGAATGACGCAGTTCTTGGTGTAGCAGTTATACTTTTAATTATAACGGCTGGAGGCGTGTTCAAACAAGTTTTAATAGATAGCGGCACTGCTGATTATATCACTTCTTTTAGCAAACAATGGAGTATTCATCCATTGCTGTTTGCATGGTTGGTAACTGCTCTATTAAGAGTGGCTATTGGTTCGGCAACTGTTGCAGGAATAACTGCAGCGGGAATTGTTTCTCCTTTATTAGCAACCGGAACAGTCTCTCCTGAGTTATTAGTTTTAGCAGTTGGAACGGGCAGTGTCTTTGGTTCACATGTCAATGATTCGGGTTTTTGGATATTCAAAGAATTTTTCCAGATCTCATTAAAACAAACTTTTCTATCATGGACAGTGATGGAAACTCTTATTTCAATTTTGGGACTGGTGGGAGTTATGGTATTGAGTGCATTTATATGAACAATTGTTAAACACTTGTTGTTAGCTCCTTCTTTTTTGGTTTTGATTCATGCAGTTCCTTACTTGCCCTAAATTGTGAGAACAGGGGTTAGTAATAAGAATAAATCTTTTTCTCTTTTTGCATATTGGAGAGAAGTAATAGCCGTTCTGATGTTATTACTTGCGATTGTTTTTTTTCGTAGCGAAAGAAAAGAATTACATGCAATTATCCCCCAGGTCGTCTCTGCAAATCTAATTTGGCTACTGGCGGGATCTATTCTTACTATAATTTATTTCTACCTGCAGGGAGGGATGTACAAAAAATGTTTTTTATCCGTCGGTCTTTTTCTTCCATGGAATAGTTCAGTCATTTTATTTTTGAAAAGAAATTTTATCAGTGTTTTTTTACCGGCTGGTGGAATCACTTCTCTGGCTTATTCCCCATCCCAGATCCGCGAAGCAAAATTTAGCAAGGCACAAGTTCACCAGGCAAGCGCCTTATTCGGATTTATTGGATTACTTACTGTATTTATTGCAGGCTTGCCAGTGATCATTTTTGTCGTTTTTAATACTGATCAATTTAATAACACATGGATCGGGCTTGGAATTCTGCTACTGGTCTTAATAGTTTCATTGGTAATAGTAAGATCAATAAAACAAAAAGGAACAATTTACAATTGGGTCACTAAGAAATTCCCACCCATAACATCCATGCTGGATGAAGTATTTGCGGGGAATGTGGATGCGAAACAATTTACACACGCAACTTTATATTCATTGGTGATTGAATTGTGCGGAATACTGCATATTTATATTGCTATGCTGGCACTAGGGTTACCGGCTTCGATTACCGCTTCAGCAGCGGTTTATATAATTGCAGTGCTGTTCATGGTCATTTCACCTTTTTTAAGAGGACTTGGTGCAGTAGAACTTTCTATGGTTTATGTTTTGCAGCAATTCGGATATTCTTCCATTCATGCCTTATCTATTACAATAATTTATCGTGTCTTTGAATTTTGGTTGCCATTGATTGCGGGCTTACTTGCTTATGCATGGAAAGGAAGGAAATTATTTTTGAGGATCGCCCCTGCATTACTCACTTTCTTATTAGGTATTGTCAATATTATTTCTGTAGTAACGCCGCCTATTCATCAGCGTCTTCGGTTGCTTAGGGAATATCTTCCTTTAAACGCCATACATGCGTCAAATATGATGGTATTGTTTATAGGCCTGTCATTATTGGTAACAGCAGCTTTTCTCATACGTGGATTAAGAAATGCATTGATCATTGCATTGACATTATCTGTTCTTTCTTTTATTGGTCACCTGACAAAGGCGCTGGATTACGAAGAAGCAATTGTATCCGCAATTACAATTATTACATTATTTGCAACAGCATCGCAATACCGTATTCGCAGCAGCAACAAATGGATGCAGGCAGGTTTCAAAGCCTCTGTTTTCAGTTTTATAACGGTTCTTGTATTTGGGTTTATTAGTTTTTATTTCATTGATAAAAAACATTTTGGTATTGATTTTACTATTCAGCAATCCCTGGCTCATACATTAAATAGTTTTTTGCTTGTTGAAGATAACTCTCTTCATCCCGTTACCCGGTTTGGGGTAGAGTTTATCTGGCTATTAAGAACACTTGGTTTTATCACATGGGGGTTTCTGTTATTTACATTAATTAAACCGCACTTTAACAGGCAAGCTATCCATGAATCATATAAAGAGAAAGCAAAATTTTTACTGAACGAATTTGGTAACTCATGTACCGATTATTTTAAACTTTATAAGGATAAGCTGTATTTTTTCTCTGATGTCCATGAAGCATTTATTGCTTACAAGATAGCCGGCAGTTTTGCTATCGTACTTGAAGAGCCGGTTTGTTCGGAAGAAAATAAGATCGAAGTATTAAAAGAGTTTGACAGGCATTGCCGTAAAATGGGTTTGAAAACAGCATTTTACAGGGTTGACGAAAATAGCATTCCCTGGTTTAACCAATTGAAGAAAAGCAAACTGATGATTGGCCAGGAAGCCATACTTGTATTAAAGGATTTTTCATTAGAAGGAAGAGATAAAAAATCTCTTCGTAATGGATTGAATAGTTTGCAGAAAAAGAAATATACTGTTACTATCCATAACGCACCTCAAAACGATATCCTGATTGCTGAATTAAGAAAAATATCTGATGAATGGCTGGAGAGTTTTCAAAAGGAAGAATTCATTTTTTCACAAGGCATGTTTGATGAAAGAGAATTGAAGCAACAGGATATTATTACTCTTGCAGATGAACAGGGCGATATACAGGCATTCCTGAACATTATTCCTGACTATGCAGAGGATGAATGTACTTATGATCTTATCCGAAAAACAAATGATGCTCCCGGCGCTGCTATGGATGCACTTATACTGAAGCTTATTGAATATGCGAAAGCAAAAGATAAGTTGTTCCTGAATCTTGGAATGGTTCCTATGACGGGCATTACACAGCCTGATAATACAGCAGAACAGATCATGAAATTAGCAGCAAGGAAAATAAAGCGATTTAAACATTATCGTGGCTTGCGGGAGTTTAAAGAGAAGTATGCTACGATTTGGGAGAACAAATATCTTATTTATGATAACGACTTCGATCTTTTTCAGTTACCAATAGCAATAAACAACGTAATGAAGCCATGAGCCGGAATACATTCTTATCTTTTTCTTTTGTTTTCCTTGCAGTTTTTGTACCGCTAACGAATAATTTACCATTGAAAGAATGGAATTCGACGGCAGATAAGCCGCTTATTTTTTATGTTAGTGGCGATGGTGGTTATACCGGCTTTTCTGAAAATATCTGTACAGCCATAAATAAAACGGGTTATAAAATAACTGCACTTAATTCTAAGACTTACTTCGATGATAAAAAAACTCCCGAACAGACCACAAACGATATTGTCACCTATCTCAACACAGAATTTAGTAAAAGGAAAAATCAACAATTGGTCCTTACGGGCTATTCATTTGGGGCAGATATTGTTCCTTTTGTTACCAATATTCTTCCCGACTCTCTAAAAAAGAAATTGGTTAGTGTGGTATTACTATCTCCTTCAACATCAACAGATTTTGAAACCCATATTTGGGACATACTTGGGTGGAAAAAGAAAAGAAGTAAGGATGTCGTTGCTGAAATAAATAAGCTGGGAACTATAAAAACAGCGATTATATTAGAGAATGAAGCTGATTTCCCTGTTAATGATATTAAGCTTAAAAACTGTAGTCACTATAAGCTGGCCGGCGGCCATCATTTTGAAGGTAATACGAACGAAGTCGTTAAAACCATGATGAAATACTTCTAACCTCTTCAGTTCCTAGAAGTTTATTTGTAGTCCCGTCCAGAATCGAACTGGAATATCAGGTTCCGGAGACCTGCGTACTATCCATTGTACTACGGGACCAACTAATTTGCCGATTTTGAAAATGTGCTGATGTGATAATGATTTTCTTAATTGGCACATTGGCACATTGGCATATTAGCACATCAGCACATTTATTTGATCAGCCCTGCCGCATTGCTCGCAAACACTTTGACGGCAATAGCCAGCAAAATTACACCGAAAAACTTTCTTACTGCTAATAAACCTGCTTTACCTAACGCTTTTTCGATCAGGTTTAATGATCTCAACACAACATAGATCACAATAAGATTTATCAATATCGCGACTAAGATCATATATTCATTTCTGTCTGCTCTCTCAAAGGTTGCTTTTAATGACATGATCGTTGTTAATGTTCCGCTTCCCGCGATCAATGGGAAAGCAATGGGCACTATCGTTCCTGATGGTGCATTTTTATCTGCTTTAAAAAACTCAATTCCCAACACCATTTCTAATCCTAAAATGAAGATGACGATAGATCCTGCAACAGCAAATGATTTTATATCTACACCAAGAATATTTAAAAATGGTTTTCCAATAAAGAAAAACAAAACCATTAAAGCGCCGGAGATCAATGTCACCTTCCATGCATTAATGCCCCCCATTTTTTCTTTCATCGAAATAAGCATCGGCACAGAACCTACAACATCTATCACTGCAAACAAAGTGAAAGTAAGCGTAAGAAATTCCTGGAAATTGAATTGCATAGCCGTTGGTTTTTGCAAATGTAGTTATCTAACCCGGTAGCAAATCACAGAAATAAAAACCATAATTCTTTCCAGATACAGCAGAATTCCTATCCGCATCTTTTGGCGATAAGTATTCTTTATATACTACTTCACCTTTTTTAAAAGTGACCGGCTTATTAAAAATTGGTCCATCATAAACAAATGTGTGGAATTCGCCGTTCTCTCCGCACACATCTACGGCAGCCGGCAAATCATTACAGAAACTTTCATCAATCATTCTTCCGCAAAATTTTTTTTCAAGAAATTTTTCATTTACACAAACTACAATTGCCTTGAAGCCTGCGAAAATAAATTCCTTCATTAATTCCCTTGTATCCTTTTTCCAGATGGGGAATACACATTCAATACCTGCTGTGGCCAGTTTTTCTTCCCGGTATTTTTTAAGATCCTCCAGGAAAATATCACCAAAGATGCTATAAGCAATTCCTTGTACTTTCAACCACCTTATCTTTTGCATCATAGCAGTTTCATATTCGATCATAGAAGGTTGTTCAGGCAGTTCAATTGTAGTCAAAGGAATATTTAAGGCAGCTACCTGGGCCTCCAGTAATTCCCGTCTTACTCCGTGCATGGAAATACGGTTATGAAAACTATTAATGCTGGTAAGTAAATATTCAATACTGAATTTTTTCTCCCGTACAATTTTCCATAAAGCCAACGAAGAATCTTTCCCTCCGCTCCAGTTAAAATAAGCTCTTGTCATTTTAACACGTATTTTTCTTTAAAAAATGTGTAGCGGTTTTTTAATTCAAGCAAACAATTCCTGCATAAGCAATCGCTGTAGCGTTCCTCTATAAATGCTCTTTCTTCATCGCTGAGTCCAATACCATAGCATTGGCAGGCTGTTATTGAACCTGCCTTACATTCAAATCTGTTCCCGCATCGCGGACAATGTTTTTCTTCATGCATGCACATGCATAGTGATTTTGTAAAATGGTAAATATTTGTTGAGCAGATGAACAGGAACTTTAAATAATTGTGGATGAAACAGGGCCGCCAGTAGTTCAATGCCATTCACTAATGTTGATGCGGAAGGCTGGGTGAACAGGTCATAGTCTGCGAGATAAACCTGTTTTGTCTGCACTGCTTTCAATTCATTCCACCCGGGTTTTTGAACGAGTATCGATATTTCCTGTTTTGTCCGTTTTGTTTCAAAACCGCAAGGAGCAATAATCAACACTTCCGGATCATATCTTACAATTTTTTCCCAGGATGTTACAATCGAATCTCCGGCAGGATTGCTCAGCATATCAATTCCACCCGCCTGGGCAATTTGAAAAGGGATCCAATGCCCGCAATTGTAAACAGGCTCGATCCATTCAAGCAAAGAGACTCTTTTTAATGGCATACGATGGTGACGCAATCTTTCAAGTATATTATCCGTTCTCTGCTTTAGTGATGCCAGGTAACTGTATGCTTTTTCCTCTTCACCCAATGCGGATGCAATGGTAATGGCAGTGTTATATACATCCTCAAGGTTTTGTGGTGAAAGCGGAACTACCAGCGATTGTTTTTCCAATTTAGCAACTGCTGCTGCGGTACACTGTGTATCTATCTGGCAAACTTCACATACATCCTGTGTAAAGATCACATCAGGCTGTATTTTTTGCAACAGATCTTCATCTATATAATACAAACTTTTTCCCTGTTCTTTGATGGCGGAAAAAATTTTATCGATCTCGGCGCTTGAATATTGTTTGTCTTCCAACACACAGCGTACCAATTTAGGTTTTTCTCTTAAGGCTTCTGCCGGGCATTCAAATGTTACACCACACAGCAGATGTTGCAATCCCATGTCATAGATCATTTTAGTTGCTGCAGGTAAAAATGAACATGCTTTCATGATGTTGACTATTTTATTGATGGATATTTTAATTACTCATTTGCTGTATTTGCCAACTGTAATAGAAATTTTTTTGAGCTCTGTAATTTTGTTCAACATCAATGCAGGGTATCTTCTTTTCATCCATTCGAATAATCCAAAAAGAATAATTCCGTATACCAATGTACCGCTAAGAAAACGCAATTCATATGGAATAGCATTTATAAGACAAGCCATAAAGCCACTCAGATCCTGGGCATACTTTGTTGATCCAATCCATACTCCCAGGTCAGTTACGATCCAATGAATAAAAACACAAGCCAAAACAGAAACTAAAAAGCGATTTACAGTAACCGTTTTCAGCAGCCACCTTCCTGTAATTGTCATTAACACAAAAGCTCCGTAAACCCAATACCAGCCGCTGTATAAAAGGCCACTACTGTACGCTTTAAATACTGTTTGGTGCAAAATGAAATCAGAAATAAATAGCATCAATAATGGAAAAGCAAAGCCTTTCCATTTCCTGTCGAAATAGGCTCCGCCAAAAA
>DASTZB010000178.1:0-4277 GCA_035764525.1 Chitinophagaceae bacterium
GACAGTAGTACTAAAGCTTAATCATGGCGTCCGGCAATGGCGGTATATCATTGCCGGTGTGCTTTTCTTTCGTTCTTTCTTTTGCACAAGCAAAAGAAAGAACATAATATTTATTGACAGGTTTATGTTCTTTTTGCCTTGATATAGTCCTGTTACTTTCTTTGTCTTGAAACAAAGAAAGTAACAAAGAAAATTCAAGGCCAAACCTAATGCTCCGCAGGTTTGGCCGGGCCAACGCACATGAGCAGTCATCCTGGATCGTAAATACTTTTTGGTATCGAGCTGAAAGTTCATATCAGCTTGCTTCGTGCTATGCAAAGCATCGAAAGGCGCTGTCTTTTTCGTTTACGCTCTTTGAAAATGCTTATGAACTATTAACGACGAAAAAGAAGGCGCTGGTAAATTCATTTAAAGTAATTGGGGTATACCGAATGAAAAAGACAAATCACAACTATCGTCGATGTCGATGATAAGAATTAATTAGCTCAGTTAACAGTAGCACTGAAGCTAAATCACGGCGTCCGGCAATGGCGGGTATATCATTGCCGGTGCCCTTTTCTATGTTACTTTCTTTTGGGCAAACAAAAGAAAGTAAATGTATTTTACAACACATTCACACTTCTCTCCACAAAAGCCGTAAGATCCGCACCTTTTAATAGTCCTTGTGCCAGCATAGCAAGATCAAAAGCTTGTTTAGCCAAAACTGTTTGTTGTGATTCATCAGGAGAAGATAAAATTTTAGAAACCAGTTTATGATTCGCATTCACTGAAACTTTATAAGTGTCCGGCATATTGCCATAAAAATTCATTCCACCACCACCCATACGACTCATGTCTTTCATGCGGCGCATCCATTCTTCCATCGTAATGGTTACCGGCATAGATTCCGAATGTGTACTGTCGACCTCCACATGCATATTCGTGTTGTTGATCGCTTTCTCAAATATGCTTTTTAGTTTAGAAGTTTCATCATCGGTCAATTTGTGTTTTTCTATATCTTCTTTTTCGATCAGCTTATCCATCACATCAGCATCCACTCTTTTCAACGATGTTTTTTCCAGCTTCATTTCAAGGTGATGAATAAAATGCGTATCGATCGCTGAATTCATCAATAACACATCATAATTCTTTTTATTTGCTGCCTGTATATAGCTGTCCTGTCGCTCTGCATCTGCTGTGTACAAGTACACCAGCTGACCATTCTTATCTTCCTGGAAAGCTTTTGCCATAACCGCATATTCTTCCAATGTATATTTTTCATGCTTTGTATTTTCCAGCAATAAAAATTCTTTTGCCTTTTCATAGAATTTATCATCACTGATAGCGCCGTATTTTACAAAGAGACCGATATCATTCCATTTCTCTTCATAGCTTTTGCGATCTTTCTTAAACAACTCACCCAGCTTCTCCGCTACTTTACGACTGATATAGCTATTGATCTTCTTTACATTGCTGTCGCTTTGCAAAAATGAACGGCTTACATTCAGCGGTATATCCGGTGAATCGATAACACCATGCAGCAACAATAAAAATTCAGGTACAATGTCTTTTACTTCATCGGTAATAAATACCTGCCGGCTGAACAAGCGGATCTTGTTCTTCGTGATCTCAAAATCATTTTTCAGTTTGGGGAAATATAAAACTCCCGTCAGGTTAAATGGATAATCAACATTCAGGTGGATCCAGAAAAGCGGCTCTTCAGAAAAAGGATAGAGCTCACGGTAAAAAGAAAGATAGTCTTCATCTTTCAGCTCATTCGGTTGTTTGGTCCAGATAGGAGTGGTGTTGTTGATGATATTATCCACTTCCACTTCTTTATACTTCGGTTTTCCGTCCTTGTCTTCACCATCGGGTATTGATTCTGTTTTTGTACCAAACTGCACAGGCACAGGCAAAAACTTTGCATACTTGTTCAGGATCCCGCTAATGCGATGCTCATCCAAAAATTCTTCGGAATCTGCATTGATATATAAAATAACATCGGTTCCTCTTTCTGGGCGGCTTCCCTCGGTGATCTCAAATTCAGTGCTGCCATCACAGGTCCAGCAGGAGGGGGCGGCGCCGTCCTGGTAGCTGAGTGTTTGTATCTCCACTTTCTCCGCCACCATGAATGCAGAATAAAAACCCAAACCAAAACGACCGATGATCTCGTTGGCATCATTGGCTTCCTTAAACTTTTCCAGAAACTCGGTAGCGCCGGAGAAAGCCACCTGGTTGATATATTTTTTTATTTCATCGGCTGTCATGCCGATGCCATTGTCACTCACAGTGATCGTCTTTGCCTTTTTATCAACGGCAACTTTTATTTTCAGGTCACCCAGCTCCTGGTTATAATGACCCAGTGAAGCCAGTCTTTTTATTTTCTGTGTAGCATCTACGGCATTGCTCACCAGTTCCCGTAAAAAGATCTCGTGATCGGAGTAGAGAAATTTTTTAATAATAGGGAATATGTTCTCGGTATTGATGGATATAGTTCCTTTTTCCTGCACCATGGTTGTTTAAGTTAAGAGTTTAGAATTATGAATTATGAGTTATGAATGATGAGGTTGCATCTCGCTTAAGCTCATTAGTATTCGCCATTGACCATTCACCACTCGCCATTCGGCCTGCAATATTACAAGGGTTATTCCAAAGCCGTGAAATTTGCCAGATTGACAGCAGAGGTTATTATCTACCTTCGGTTGAATCACTGTCGGGGTTAGGGAACCACATTTTTTGAACCACATAGACACATAGGACACAGCAGAAAGAAACACATAAGTTTCTATGTGAAAATCTATGTCTCTATGTGTCTATGTGGTTCCTTTAGAAAGTTGTTATATGGAAAAGGACTTTCGCAATGTAACAGTAGTCAATGCTTGTGGTCATGCTGGTAATGTTCTTTCAACAGGTCCTCGCCATAATCACCATTGAAATCACGCCAGACCATGTGAATATGATTGGCGTTGTTTTGTGTATTATCAAATTCTATCAAAAATGTTTTTCCCTGGATGCGGTAATAATGCGGTTGTCCTTTTACGAGGCCACCGGCCCAGCCAAAGCGGATCTCATTTTTGTCTTCAGTGGCTACCAGGTTCATTCTTGCATTGGCGAGTCGCTGAGACATTGATGAAAGATAAGCCACCATGATCTTGTTCACAATATTTTTCTGATCGTTGTTCAGATCTTTGAGTAGTATACCAACCGGTTCCAGCGGCGATGCATGAGCAACGTTTGATGATACAATATCAGCAAATGCTTCCGACCGGAACAAGGCAGTTTTCTTTTGTACATCATCCAGTGAATTGACCAGTTTAAAAGCAAGGTCCTCTTCATCTATAATAATGCGCATCCCTTTTTTCGCACCTTCTTTTATTTCACCAGGGTTAGAGCCAAAGAAAAAAGGAGTAAAGGCGAGTTCTCCGTCAATCACTGTAAAGTTTAGTGCCAGGTGATGACCGGTAAACTTCCATGCCCACACACTGTCTTTGCCCGGGTGACCATACACCGAAACAAAATAATTTTCCGGTATGCGGGTTGTACTGTTTGGTTCCATTTCTTTCAGCACATATTCAAAGCTCATGATGTTTTGCGTACGCTGGTATCCTGCCGGGCTCAGGAATGATTGAAGCATTGTAGAGAAAAGTTTTTTCTGGGTGTCGTCCATGTCCTTTACGGCAATGCCTGTACGGGGCGCTGACGGAGGAGGCACAAAATGCCAGTTAAAGCGGTTCGTTTCTTCAAAAGGAAAAACAGCCTTCGCTTTTTGTTGTTCATTCAAAGCATTGACAAAAGCAAGAGCTTTGGCAGCGGCAGTCTTATCGATCTTTTTATCCTGTGCAAAAATGGAAAGGGGTAATAATAACAGCAGCAATGATCTCATAATTGATTTTATTGGTGAGTAGATAATAGCGGTGTTGTAAATTAAATATACAACTATGCCGGCGAAGGAGGGAGGTACGCGGAGGGGATAATAAATAATGCCTTGTAGCCGGAGTCAGGAAGAAGAAAATAAAACCTTTGTATGATGGATGAAGGAGCCGGAGAATTGATTAAAGTGCCGTTAGCTGCTGTAAAAAATAAATGATCATCGGATCAGGGTTACGGTTCCCTGTTTTGTTACAAGTTGGTTGTTGTTAGGGTTCCTATATTGTACCATCCAGGCATATACACCGGATGCCTGATCGGAATTCTTATATTTTCCATTCCATCCTCTATTCAATTCAGTTGTTGTAAAAATCATATTGCCATACCTGTTGAAGATTTTGAACTGGTAGTTTTTGGCAGCGCATTTTGTT
>DASTZB010000179.1:0-15402 GCA_035764525.1 Chitinophagaceae bacterium
GGTCCTGATATTAGTGCAGTCGGTGGTAACGCTGGCGAATTAAGATTGGGAGTTGGCGCAGGTGTCGGTTATCAAATTTCAAAAAAGTTTTCTGTCAGAGCGGGATTTTATGCTGCCCGGAAAATTTATTCTGCTGATCCCGAAGATTATCATCCGCCCACCAATTTCTGGTCATATTACCCAAACCTTGAAAGCATTGATGCCAATTGTAAAGTCTACGAGATACCCGTAACAGTAGATTATAAAATAAACGCCAACAAAAAAGAAAGCTGGTTCGTATCTGCAGGTCTTTCCAGTTTGTTGATGAAAGAAGAAAAATATGATTACTACTTTAAACCAAATTATAGCCCTACCTATCTTACTTATTCAAAGACCATCTATGATCAAAATAAACATTATTTCTCTGTGTTAAATTTATCCGGTGGTTATACAAGAGTGCTTAACAAAAATATAAGTCTGCAGGCAGAGCCCTATGTAAAAATTGCAATGGTTGGCGTTGGCTATGGAAAAGTAAACCTGAATAGCAGCGGCGTTCTCTTCTCTGCTGTCATTAAGCCTTTTGCTAAAAAATAATCAGCTGAATGGTCAATGGTAAAAAGTGAATAAAGTAACCCTTACTAAAACCTCAGACAATATCTTTCAATTTTTCAATCACTGTATCTATTTCTTCCGTTGTATTGTATTTGCTAAAAGAAAAACGAACTGGTACTAGATTCGGATTGTTGTTGATCGCCCTGATAACATGAGAACCAACATCTGCGCCGCTACTACAGGCACTACCGCCGGATGCACAAATATTATTCATATCAAGATTAAATAATATCATTTCCGATTTTTCTGATTTTGGAAATGAGACATTCAGTACTGTATATAAACTTTTACCATTATAATCTCCATTGAATCTTACACCCGAAATCCTTTTATTCAATTGTTCTATCATATATGTTTTTAGTGACTGAATATATCGGGAGTCATTTTCCATATTAGTCGCTGCCAGTTCTAATGCTTTTGCAAAACCAACAATACCGTAAAGATTTTCGGTTCCTGCCCTCATATTTCTTTCCTGTCCGCCGCCATATATCATCGGCTTCACTTTGATATTATCATTTACATATAATATCCCCACTCCTTTCGGTCCATGAAATTTATGACCGGCGCCGGTTGCAAAATGCACCGGCTTTTTTCTTAGATCAATTTTATAATGACCTACCGTTTGCACCGTATCGGAATGAAAGATGGCATTATAGTTTTTGCAGATCTCTCCTGCTGCATAAATGTCCAGTAAGTTTCCTATTTCATTATTCGCATGCATCAATGATACCAAACATCTTTCTTTATGTTCGGCCAGCTGTTTTTCAAGGTCATCCAGGTCGATATGGCCGTCGGGCAATAATTTTACAAAACTTGTTGTGATCATTCCTTCATGATTTAAATGCTCCACCGCATGCAACACTGCATGATGTTCGATCGGTGAAGTGATAATATGCCGGCATCCAAGATCACGAATAGATGTTGAGATTGCCATATTATCGCTTTCAGTACCCCCACTGGTAAAAAATATTTCACCGGGGTTTGCATTTAAAATTTTGGCCACTGTCTTTCTTGCATTTTCTATTGCCAGCCTTGATTCTCTTCCATAAGAATAAATAGAAGATGGGTTGCCAAAATGTGTGGTCATATAAGGCAACATAGCTTCAAGTACCTCTTTATCAAGGGCTGTGGTAGCGGCGTTATCTAAATAAATCCTTTGCATAATAGTAAAGAGCCGCAAAGATAATTAATCGTAACTGAGTGACGAATCGATTGTATGAATTGATGCAAACAATGGATTAAATATCTGGATTAGCCGCACAAACTTCTTCTTTAGTTTGTAGCTTTCTTTAGTGAAACCATTAATTACCTTAGAACCATTTGTTCCCCGCAGAAGGGAACAAATAGGAATTTATTTTCAAAACAATTTGCGGCTTAACATTGCTATGAGAACGAAAGAAGCTGGTAAATGGAGCCATACTGGTAAGGGATGATATGTACCCATGAACAGAGAATCTTTTGAAAAAATAAAAGCTGCATGGCCCTATACAAAACCGGATTCTACTGAAATAAAAAATATCTTGAAAATAAAAATAAAGGTAAAAAAGCTTTTGCCTTAATAAGAATCAATCAAAACCCAAATTCGGATCGCTCAAGATCCATCGCAGCTTTTCATTACTTCGGGGCAAAAATAAAATTTTGAAAATATAAAACGGCTTTCATAATTTTGTGAAAGTACTTTCATATTTAGCAATAATGTCAGATAATATTACAAAACTTGGATACCTTGCCGGCGCCACAAGGTTCAGACGAATCAGCGAAAAACTCTATGTTGATGGCGACAAAATTTATAAGGACAGTGGAATTGCCTTTAAGGCAAGTTGGTTTTCGGTATTTTACATTTTAGCAACAGCTGACAAACCCAAAACCGTTTTAGAACTGGCGGATGAAATTGGTTTTTCGCACATCACAGTTAAAAATGTAGTTAGAGAATTACAAACCAATGGGCTTGTAACAATCAAAACTCATCCGACAGACAAACGTTCAAAACACATTGGACTTTCAACCAAAGGAGAAAAGTTATTAGACCAACTTCAAAAAATTTGGCTACCCTTTTCCGCAGCTTTAAAACATTTATTGGACACAGGACATCCTGACTTTTTAAACATTATTAGTCGCATTGATAGGGAAAGTTCAAAAAATCCGATAAATGAAAAAGTAAAGCGACTTGCAGACATAAATCATGTCAAAGTGCTTGACTATAAGCCGTCATTGAAAAAGTACTTCTATAAATTAGCCGGTACCTGGCTTCTCGGTGTTTTAAAAGGAACTCTTGAAGAAGAAGACAAATTTACTTTGCTTAATCCTGACAAAGCGTATTTAGAAGCAGGTGGTTTTTTGTTTTTTGCCTTACTCAAAAACAAAGTAGTAGGTTGCGTAGCGTTAAAACGGCTTGACGAAAACACGTTTGAATTTGCTAAACTTTTCATTGACCCAAATACACGAAACCTAGGAATAGCGACAAAACTTATAGAAAGATGTATCACCCGTTGTAAAGAAAACGAAGCGACGCAGCTATGGTTACAGACAACTATGTCTATGCCTGAAGCTCACAAACTTTATTACAAGCTTGGCTTCAACGATAAAAAAGCACCAAAACAAATGACAGTATTAAAACGGACAGAAAAAATTATGGTACTAGATTTATAAGCAGGCTAAAACGGCAGCAAATATACCTTTAGTCATGTTAGTCTTCCGTTCATAACTAATCAAAAATTTTTTGGAATATGATTCTCGATAAATTGAGTTTGGCCTTGGCAGCTTGAAAATTTGTAATCGCCATTTACCTCTAAATATATTAAAAAGAAAATGGATAATCTGGACGAAATAATACATACTGTCAACAGCATGTACACCACACGGGAAACTAAGATGCTGATGCTTAAAGATGAAAAGCATGGCCTTATCCGCCTAAACACGGCAGCAGAAAAATGGTATACTGTTTTGAGTGGCACCTTTAGCAACGTTAGCCACGACCTGCATTTTACGGCAGGCAGGACTACGCCGTTTGTCATGATGTATTTTCAGCTAAAGGGCACGTCTACATTTCACACCAGTAGTCATATTAGACTAAGAGATCAGATGCATTCCCTCAATTACCTTCCTGCGTTTAAATTCAAGACCCGCATAGGCAAGAATACGGTGGAAGAATTTTTTTGTGTAAAAATATTCCCGGATCTGTTATTGCAGCATATGTCGGACCAGGATGGCAATAACCCATTGGCTAATTTTTGCAAACGAAACGATCCGTTTGTTACACTTGAAACACCACAGGTAATAAAACCTGTTATACACCAAAGCATTCACGACTATCTCAATTGTCCCTATGGAGGAACGCTAGGTGCCGCTTATAAAGACAATATTATTCTTAACCTCTTTATTCACCAGCTGGCTGCTTTTACGGAAACTGAACATGAAGCTGGAAATACCGGAACCAGCCTTAGCAAGGCGGATATTGATTTGCTGAATGACATTAAAACTTACCTTGATCAGCATTATCTTGAAGTGGGATCGCTGAAGCAACTTACACGTAAGTTTTATATCAACAGTTTTAAATTAAAGCATGGCTTTAAGCAGCTCTTCAGCAACTCTGTAATGAGATATGTGGATGAGCACAAAATGAACTATGCCCGTACAATGCTGCAGCAGGGTCGGGCAGAGTTAACAGATGTGGCAGATGAACTGGGGTACAAGCATTACAATAATTTCAGTACAGCTTTTAAGAAACGATTTGGATATTCTCCCGTTGCTTTGCAATGATGAACAGCCATTCGTTCCCCTTCGACAAAATACTTTCTGCATATATCAAACTACTTTTTGCAGAACTGCTTTATTATTAAACCGTCGTTTTTTTGTGTTCTGAAATTTTAAACAAAAGATTCATGAAACAGAAAAACACAAAAGCAGCATCATCGCTGCAAAAGAAAAAAGCAGCAAACAAATGCCTGCAATTATTAAAGCCGTTAATCTACCTGGGCATTGTGGTGGTTAGCTTTTCCTTCACAGCTTGTGAAAAGAACCCGGTAGATCCCAAATCTGTCAATGTATTTCCTGCTATTTCCAATAAAGTGATACTGGACTGGAATGTCACTGCATTGAACGCAATGGGAGCACCCAACTACCAGCATGTCCTTGCTGCATCAAGGCTGTATGCAATGGTACACATCGCACAGTACGATGCACTCAATTCAATTAAACCGGTGTATAAAAAATACTGTAATACTCCAAACGATACAGCAGCACACCCGGTAGCAGCAGCCGCATTTGCAGCGTATACTGTACTGCTTCATCATTTGCCTGAAAAAAAAGCAATATTGGACAGCCAGCTTGCAAAAGCAATTGACACGATTGCCGATCTGAACGCCAAACAAAAAGGTATTGCTCTCGGTCTGCAATGCGGCAACGCCATTGTTGATGAGAGAAAAGATGATGGCGCCTTCCAGAATCCTGTCGGCGTTATTGCCCCATCAACAGTTCCCGGTGTATACCAGGCTGTGCCTCCATTCAATTTTGTATTTGCTCCTTTCTGGAAAACAATGAAACCTTTTGGGTTGCTACAGCCTCAGCAATTTCGTTCTGCGCCACACCCGGACTTGAATAGTACAGCATACAAAAAAGATTTTGCAGAAGTAAAAACATTGGGGGAAAAAAACAGCCAGCAACGTACAGTTGAACAAACATTCTATGCTAATTTTTGGTATGAGTATGCTGAAATTGGCTGGAACCGCATTGCCTCAGTCGCTGCCGCTAAAGAGAAAACTGATTTAATGACGACAGCCCGCTTATTTGCTATGCTCAATATAGCATTGGCAGATGCATACACCGCCGGGTGGGACTCGAAATTTTATTACAATTTCTGGAGACCTTATACCGCCGTTGTAAACACTACGGTGACGGAAGGAGGTAATGCAAACTGGGAGCCACTCATGCCCACACCTCCGGTACAGGATTATCCTTCTACACATAGTGTACTTGGCAACGCAGCCGCTATGGTACTTACCAATTTTTATGGTAACAATTATGCATTCGCAACCACTTCTACTTCTTCTGCCACACCAGGTGCAGCAAGAAATTTCAAAAGTTTTTTAAGCGCGGCTGACGAAAATGCAGATTCAAGAGTGATGGCAGGCGTTCATTTTCGTTTCTCCTGTAAAGCCGGCCAGGAAATGGGAAATAAAATCGGAAAGTGGATGATAGAAAATACATTGACGAAGGTAAAATAATAACATGCTTTC
Organism: Chitinophagaceae bacterium; assembly: GCA_035764525.1. Taxonomy (GTDB): domain Bacteria; phylum Bacteroidota; class Bacteroidia; order Chitinophagales; family Chitinophagaceae; genus VBAS01. Next base: position 5,826 of record DASTZB010000179.1, read on the forward strand.
GGTGATCATTAACCAGCATCCCCGCAATAAAGGATGCTGGTTTTAAAAATTAAGCGTTGCAAAAATGTTATCATGTTATTCTAAAGTCACTTTAATTATTGACTAAATCAAATTGGTTTAGGTCTACCTATTCCAATTACCTAACCTGCCTGTGACGAAATTCTTAACAACAAAATATTATTACTATGACAAAAAAAATATTTATAACAAAGTTCAATTATAGTATGACAACAGCGGAACTCAAAAAAATAATGCCCGAAGCTGCAACTGAGTTTTCCAAAATTCCAGGCTGCCGCTGGAAAATATGGCTCATCAATGAAGCTCGCAAAGAGGCCGGTGGTGTATACCTGTTCGAATCGGCTGCCGAATTGGAGCAGTTTCTGAACAGTAAACTTCTTAGCTCAGTGAAAAACAACCCAGCTTTAAGCAATTTTGAGACCAATACATTCAGTATTGAGGAAGAGGCAAGTGCAATAACTCGTGCACCGTTGCAAAGAGAGTCGATCAATGACCCGCAAATTGTAAATGCAGACAAACTATAAAAGAAACCAGATGCTGAAGAAGTAATAATATCAGCAAGGTATAAATCTTAGCATAAGAATATAACCACAACGACGCTGTTTTAATCGGCTTCCGCTGGGGGCTGAAGGATCACATAATATCAACGTAGCAGAAAGGCCTGGCCGTTACCTGCAATGTTGCTTAAATACAATTCCAAATGAAATATATATTTGAACTGGCAGCGAAACTTCTTCTAGTTGGTTTCATTAATCAAACCAATTTCGGACAAGTGTTCACAAAAGCAATCGCAAAAGATTGGCTGTCGTTAGACCCTAAAACAGATTCTATTGCGGGCATTAGCTTAAATAAAGCCGGTACGTTTTTGAAAGGAAGAAATTCAAAAACTGTTATTGTTGCTGTCATAGATAATGGTTTCGACCTGAACCATGAAGACTAAAAAAAATCCTTTCTGGACAAACAAACAAGAAATTCGCGACAATGGCATTGATGATGACCATAATGGGTATAATAGATGATATACGTGGTTGGAACTTTCGTGGTGCAAGGGATGGGACAATTATCAAAATGAATTGGCTCGCTCTAACATTAAAAAACATAGTATAAACACATGCAGCTAATAATGCATTTGCTCACATAGCAATGAGGCATCAACATTGTCAATAATTGTACAACAACACCCTGCTACTTCAAACTTCCCCACATTCTCTTTTGAAAAAAAATATTTTGCAAAAAATTTGTGAAACCAAATAGTTGCGCATATATTTGCAACCGAATAGTTGCTCAAACAAAATTTTAAATAATATGCGGCGAGACATTTTCCAGGCAATAGCCGACCCCACAAGACGTGCCATCATTACCTTAATTGCATTGCAGGCAATGACCCCGAATGCCATTGCAGAAAATTTTCATACAACCCGGCAATCTGTTTCCAAACACCTTCGCATACTTACAGAATGCGAACTGGTGAAACAGGAATACAAAGGCAGGGAAATTTATTATTCACTTGAAATTGAAAAAATGAAAGAGATCGATAAATGGATAGAGCAATTCAGGAAAATTTGGGAGACCAGGTTCAACCAACTTGACAAAGTATTATCAACAATTAAAAAACAAAAAAAATGACAAACAATTTGCTATTCGATTTTACCGTTGACAAAGCAAAAAAAACGGTATACATAACCAGGGAATTTGATGCTGACCTTTCACTGGTATGGGATGCTTTTACAAAAGCTGAACTTCTTGACCAATGGGTAGCGCCTAAACCTTATGTATCAAAAACAAAATTTATGGATTTTAAAGTTGGCGGACGAAGATTTTATGCCATGGTAAGCCCGGAAGGACAAGAGCGTTGGGCAGTTCAGAAATACATTTCTATCAGCCCGAAAACTAACTTCAAAATGTTTAATGCTTTTGCAGACAAAGATGAAAATCTTCAGTTGCCGGGTTCTGATTGGGATTACACTTTCAGCGAACAAAACGGAACCACAAAAGTGAATATTACTATTTATAATGAATCGCTTGAACGTATGGAAAAGTTGATTGAAATGGGCTTCACTGAAGGATTTAAAATGTCAATGAACAATTTGGAAAATCTGTTGATGACTTTATCCAAAAAATGATTTTCGCTGAAAATATTTTGAATAAATTTTTACTATAATAAACAATCCAAAAAAATAAACACTATGGCACTTATCAATCCTCACATTAACTTCAACGGCAATGCTGAAGAAGCATTTACCTTTTACAAATCAGTATTTGGTGGAGAGTTCGCAAAGGTTATTCGTTTTAAAGACCTAGCAGGCCCTGAATTCCCGGTTGCAAAAAAAGAAGAAAATAAAATTATGCATATTGCTTTGCTTATCGGAAAAGGCAGTATGCTGATGGCAAATGATGTTCCGGAAGCTATGGGAAGAACAAACGAAAATGAGAATAGAAGTAAAATTGTAATAAATACAGAAAGTAAAGAAGAAGCAAATAAATTATTTAATGGGCTTTCAGCAGGAGGACAAATAGAAGGGCCTATTGGTGATAGTCCCTGGGGTTCATATTTTGGTTGTTTTAGAGACAAATACGGTATTGAGTGGATTGTGGAATTTGACCCAAATTATAATTGACAAAAGTAGCTTAAGGCAACAGTAATTTATTTTATATGAAAGTACAAGAACAAATCAAAGAGTATATTACCAGTCAGCCTGAATCAAAACGCGGCGACATCCAAGCGTTGCACAGCACCATTCTGCAAGTAATGCCAGCAAGCAAATTATGGTTCCTGGATGGGAAAGACAGCACCGGTAAAACGGTTTCTAATCCTAATATAGGTTATGGATCTTACACCATAAAATATGCTGATGGAACATCCAGGGAGTTTTATCAAATTGGTTTGAGTGCAAACACAACCGGAATCTCTGTATACGTAATGGGTATAAAAGATAAGAAATACCTGGCCCAAACATACGGGAAAAAACTCGGCAAGGCCAGCGTGACCGGGTATTGCATTAAGTTCAAAACTCTAAAAGACATAAACGTTGATATACTTCAAGCGGCAATACAATATGGGGTTAAGGCTACGAATGAAAAAGGTAGCTGATGAAATAATTAAAATAAAACAAAAATGAAAAAAATACTCAGCAGCTTTCTTACCTTTTTTGTTTTACAAACTGTCATTGCACAAACCCTTTCGCCAACTATTGTAAAACATCGCGCCGTTAATTATGAACGACTGGCCCAAATGATACCCTATTAAAACAATATGTAGATAACAACTGGGTTAGTTGGCGCTGTTGGCTGGACAATTTATGAATTCCATGCCTTCGCAAATACCTGTTCGTTGTATGCAACCGTAGGAACGTTCCTCAAAATTCAACAAAATAAATAGACAGACCTGTCTGTTTGTGAAATATTTTATTATCTTTGCATTGTAATAATTTTGATAATGCAACCAAGGGAAAGAATTTTAGAAACTGCATTTACCCTTTTTCACAAACAGGGCTACAATTCCACAGGAATAAATCAAATTATTGCGGACTCAAATGTTGCAAAAGCAAGTTTCTACCAACATTTTAAATCAAAAGAAGACTTATGTGTAGAGTTTTTGAATAAGAGACACGGGTTTTGGTTTGACAGGCTTAATAAGTTTACATCAAAGAGCAGAACTAGCAAAACGAAAATACTTGCATCATTTGATTTTCTAATTGCAATGAACGAAGCTGAAAATTTCAGGGGTTGCAGTTTTCTAAATCTACTTTCTGAAATTCCCTCAGACAATACGAAAATCTTAAATGTCATTCAAAGGCATAAAAATGATTTACGAGAATATTTTAGAAAATATTTAGCCGACAAACAATTAGCCGATCATATTTATCTATTGTTTGAAAGTGCTATTATTGAAAGCCAGCTTTTCAAAAGTCAATGGCCAGTAACTAAATCAAAATCAATTGTAAACACTATCATAAATTGAAATAATGGAACAGAAACACCCGCTTCCACCGTTTAACTTTGAAACGGCAACACAGAAAGTACAAATGGCAGAAGATGCCTGGAATACTAAAAATCCTGAAAAAGTTTCACTCGCTTACACGGTTGACACAGAATGGAGAAATAGAGACCTTTTCATTAATGGCCGGGAAGAAGTAAAAGAATTTCTGACCACCAAATGGGAGACAGAATTAGACTATAAACTCAAAAAAGAGTTATGGGCTTTTACAGACAATAAAATTGCTGTTCGTTTTGAATATGAATGGCACAACAACAGTGGACAATGGTTTCGTTCTTATGGAAATGAGAATTGGGAGTTTGACGAAAACGGTTTTATGAAAAAACGCTTTGCAAGTATTAACGACTTAAAAATAAACGAAACTGAACGGAGAGTGAAATAAAGGCAGCACACAGCAGGCGACGTGGCGCTATGCCTCTGCTGGTCGTTTCGACTTTTGAAAAAAAGTTAAGGCAATCCACCCAGAAAAATTTTGATCTTGACATGCGACACAGCGCCGAGTGTTGGACGTTGTGCGAAAGAGCGTTTGATGAATTATATACTCTGAACTACATCGGGACAAAATTGCTGTAAGTCCTTTCGTTTGCTTACTGTCTAAAAAGTTATACAACAAAAATTTTATATAATGAACAAAAAAGTTGAAAATAGTCCGAGAAAGTTATCGGAGCGGTACAAAAAAGGTGAAGCATTACTGAATAAGATTCACGGAGCTCATACCGGCGAGGCGATAGTATCTGCTTTGGATGATGTTTGCCCGGATCTGGCGAGCATGACAATCGAATGGGGCTTTGGAGAAATTGTATCCCGTTCAGGAATCGACTTGAAGACACGTCAACTGGTTACCGTTGCCTCTTGTGTCACTCTTGGCCATGCCCAACCTCAGCTTCGAGCTCATATTGAAGGAGCTCTCAATGTTGGTGCGACAAAGGACGAAATTGTTGAGGTAATATTACAGGTGTCCCTTTATGCAGGATTCGCAGCAGCAACTAATGCCATGCTGCTTGCAAAGGATGTTTTTGCTTCATATTCTAGGCCTAATCATTAATCATGTTTCACCTGCTCCTTCGCACAACAATTGGCTATCCGCAAGATGGGCCGTAACGATGGCCATTCAATCTTAGTGATCCCAATGATCTTTTGTAATTTGGCGGTGGTAAAAATTAATTTACGCCCAAGCGAGCGATCGGGACACAGAATTTCCAACCTTCGCAAAGCCTTGGACATTAGACGAAAGTTTTCAAACGCAATTAAAATGAAAATTACAAATAAGAAAATCCTGATAACAGGAGGAGCAACAGGAATAGGATTCGCTTTAGCTGAAAGATTTATAAATGATGACAATACTGTAATTATTTGCGGCAGACGTGAAGTGGCCTTAAATGAAGCAAAGGCTAAGCTGACATCTGTGATAACTAAAGTCTGTGATCTATCAATTGACACTGAAAGAGAATCGCTTTTTAGATGGGTTTCTGAAAATCATAATGATCTAAACATACTTATTAACAATGCAGGTATCCAACAATGGATGGCTATTACTGATCCGGATTTTTTTAAGAGAGCAAAGGAGGAGATCTCGATTAATATAGAAGCCCCTCTACATCTAACTTTTCTATTTCAAAACTTACCTTCTTTAACAGCTATAATGAATGTAACTTCCGGGTTATCTTTTGTTCCTCTTACTAAAACACCTGTTTATTCCGGCACAAAAGCTTTTTTTCATTCTTTTACTCTTTCGCTCAGACATTTACTTAAAACAAAGAACATTGAGGTTATCGAAATAATACCTCCGGCATTAAATACTGATCTTGGCGGAAAAGGAATTCATGACTTTGCTCCTCCGGTTAGTGGTTTCATCGAATCAATATTCGAACAGTTAGAGCAAGGGAAAAATGAACTCACTTATGGTTTTTCGGAACAAGTTTCAAAAGCAGGATCGGAAATATTAAATACTTCATTTAACAGGGTAAATCAAATAACCTAGATGTATCTGCCGCTACCGCATTTTTCAAATTGATCGTCTGATGAATGATTTTTTATCGGTCTAACATATTTTGTATTTTAGTGAATCGTCAGCGGTCTGCAGTAGCTCCCCAGCAATTTTTTTCTTCATTAAAATAAAATTTATTTCATTGTAAAATCTGAATTAATCATGGAAGGACAGGAAATACACTTTAGGAAACTTGAACGAATGTATCTATCTGCTCCTGTAAATAATCAATTATATAAGGGGATTACTATCACTATTTCAGATCAAATGGCTGAACTCACTTTAAAAATTGAAGAGAAATTTTTTCATGCCGCAAATGCTATTCATGGATCGGTATATTTTAAAATGCTGGACGATGCCGCTTTCTTTGCGGTAAATTCAATAGTTAAAGATGTTTTTGTTTATACAGTATCATTCAATGTCCAACTGTTGAGGCCTGTTTCATCCGGCTTAATTAAATCAACCGGAGAACTTAAGTTCAAGTCATCAAATTTATTTATTGCAGATTCAGTATTGCTTGACGAAAACAAAAAATTAGTTGGCAGGGGTTCAGGAAATTTTATGAAGAGCAAAATTGAACTGACGCAGGAAATTGGCTACAAGTAAAACCAGAACAACTAGCAGCGGGTTTGGCTATATAGCGGCCTAACGAATAAAATACTCCAAAAATGAAAAAATGGATTTTACAAAGAATGTTATTTCTCCTATTATCAGTTAAGTGCTTAGCCCAAACAAATGAAACCAATTTTTCAAAAAATCCCACTGATGCAAAATTTCATACAGAGGACATCATTAATTTTTGGAAAGTATTTGATGAGACGAACCCCAATTTTTCAGCCTCTGCATTCCAGGAAAAATATATAGATATCGGGAGTAAAGGCTTAAAGGGATTTGTAAAAAACAGGATTGAGAATGGCAATAACCTTAGTAAAACATTAAAAGCAAACGTAAATTACTATGCAGCCATCAGGGAAAGTTCTTTATCAATTGACAATAAGAAAGAAAGGTTTTATGAGTGCTTCAATAATTTGAAAAAGATATATCCCGAAGCAGTCTTCCCCGATGTATATTTTGTTATTGGAGCTAAAAATTCAGGTGGCACTTCATTCAGTGATGGCTTAATTATAGGAGCTGAGATGTTCGGCGAAGAAAAAAATGATTTTAAACCTGTACTTGACATTGGATATGTTGATGAAGTTGTTGCTCATGAATTAGTTCACTTTCAACAGAAGTACGCAACGAATAACAGTCTCCTGGCCCAATGCATAAGAGAAGGATCAGCAGATTTTATATGTGAACTAATATCCGGCAGCCATAGCAATACAAAAATTTACGAGTATGGTAATGCACACACTAAGGAATTATGGAATGAATTTATTACTCAAATGAACGGAAGCGATTGGGGCAACTGGCTTTATTCTTCAAAAGATAAATCAAGACCTAAGGGCCTGGGATATTGGGTCGGGTATAAAATCACCAAAGCATACTATGACAAAGCGAAAGATAAAACAAAAGCTATACAGGAAATTCTTAACATTAAAGACTTTAATTCCTTTCTTTCAAATAGCGGATATAATGGAGAATGAATGGATTTAGAATTATTACTATTTAGAAAGTTTCACCCAAACCAAAAAACAATCCCTGTGCGCCATATTTTCCCTTTGCAAGATCTATACACAGAGTTGTTTTGTTTTGCTTTTGAAAAAGGATACGTAAACCAATGCCGGCTCCGGGTTCCCATGCCTCAAATACTTTCGCATTAAGATCATCTGCAGCAGATTGAAAATTCAAAAAACAAACGCCACTTATCAATTTGTTTTTAGTGATCGGAAAACGCCATTCGGTTTCAAAATATGCAAACGAAGGTCCTTTAAACCGGGAAAATGTATATCCCCTTCCGCTGCGGCCATCCACATCTGAAGCTGTTGATGGCATTTCCAGATAAGGTAATTCACCACTTAATTTATAAGATGCAAAATGCCAGATAGCGATCACATGCTCCGGATTCTTTTTACTAAGCGACCAGTACTTCCGGAGATCATATTGCAGTTGGACGGAATTTTTTGTACTGCCAATCCATTCCTGGTTAATTTGAAAACCAAGTTCGGCATAAAATCCACTATATGGCCGGATTGGATGATCCCTTGTATTATACTGTACTGCTACGATCAATCCATTTGCAGAATATTTACTGGGATCAAAGCCATGACTCAAACTGTAGCGCTGATGTGGAGTATTGAAAGTTGATGTTTGTTTTTCATCGGTAATATTTCGATAGATATCAAACTTAACACCGACGCCTGCATACAAGTATTTGCCAATTTTTTTATATACCTTTTCAGAAAGACGGGTATAGTTATAGATGATCGGGAATGAACTGTCTGAATTTTTGGTAGAATATGCGTTAAGCGTAAATCCTTTGGTTATATACTGCGGATTTCCGGTTCCTACTCCATAATCAACAAGACCGTAGTGGGAGACCTGCCAGGAACCCTGCAGGTTCCATTTATTTTCCGGTAAAAAAATATTATGCTTAAGCTGGATGGTTATCATTCCTTTTGTACTGAACGAACCATACATTGAAACAGTAGAATATTCTGTATTTGCTGGATCTCCCAATTGCCTTCCACCGGTGAGACTTGCACCGATAATAAATCCGAAGCTCGGATTGTAACTGAAAGATGGTAATAAAGAAAGAGTTGTTGTCTTCGGTTTTGCGTTAACAGGCTTACTCACTCCAAAGATATTTCTAAGTACGTCGTAAGCATCAACCACTTTATTTTGAACTGTTATGAAATCCTGTCCATTAATAGCAAAGCCTTCTATTAACAATAAAAAAAATAGACAAGGCTTTTTTCTTTTACACAGGATTCGCATTTTCGAATTTATAATTTTTCCGTCCGTACCTGTTTAAAGCGCAGCAATTTTTTATCTTCTAAAAAGGATAATTATTTCGGGGACCCGAACCTGTCCTTAATTTTTCCAGCAACCATTTTTTTAGCAATTGAAAAAATAACCAGTGCAATACCTATAAGAAGCACTTGTAATCCAAGTAAAATGCTGATCGCTACAGCGCCTGTCCCAATTTTAAAGATCGTTGCTAGAGCTACTATTACAGCCAAAGCACCGGTAAAAATTATCAGCAGGCCTGAGGATGAAGTTTCTCTTCTTAATGATAACCCCGACCGAATAAGATGAATACCGCCGATCAACAACCATACACCAAACAAGATAGTCAATGCCTTCATTGTTGCTAATAAATTAGATAATAAGACTATTCCAAATAACATGGTAACAATACTCCACAATAGTGAGCCGCTTTCTCTTTCCTCCTTCTCAGCGCCCAACCATGCAAATATGCCGGCAATGCCCGCAATAAGCACCAAAATCCCAACCCAAATTGAAAGACCAGCCAGTACATTAATCGGGTTGTTAAAAATAAAAATTGCAAGGATGATCAGCAGGATACCCTGGACAAGTAATACCCACCATCTTCTGAATAATAGTTTAAGCATAAACTTAGTTTGTGGTTTAGAATATGATGCAGCGTTATAAGATTACGTTGAAAGAAAAAA
>DASTZB010000180.1:0-8736 GCA_035764525.1 Chitinophagaceae bacterium
GGATCCAGTAGAGTTTAATAAGGTAAGAGATCTGATCGGGGATAAAGTAAAATCTTTGTTGTCTTCAATCTAACCTTTGGTGGTTATGTATTTTTCCGGTATCGGTGTGTCTTTGCTTTCGCTTTGCCAAAGAATGGTAATTACCCACCAGCGTTTGCCATCATACCAAAGTTGAAAACTGTTTATTCCCCGCATAAAAGGTTTTTCATCACTTAAAGTTCTTTTGCTTTCATAGGTGCTGAACACATGAACAATATTTCCGAATTGCTCAGTTTTTTTACCGATCTCGGTTTCAAAAAATCCGTCCTTCTCGAGAAAAGGTCCGGAGTTGGTGATATATTCTTCCACTGACAAAACTCTTCTTGTTGATTCTCCCGTCGGTCGCTTACCTGTTGGGATCATTCTTGCGTCTGGCACAAATAATGTCCGCATCCTGTCCCAATTTCTTTTTTGCCCAGCGGGCCCACTGATAACATCATAAACCGCAGCAACAATTGCTTCCGGCGATGAAACATCTTTTGGATCGGCGGGGATGCTATCTGTAAGCGCCGTTGCGTTTATGGTTGAGCAAAATAAAATGATCGTTGCAAATATCAATATTCTTTTCATGTGGCTAAATTTTCTCCAAGTTAGTTATTGGCCCTGTATTTTCTCCTCCATTCATAAATCTGGCTTCGGTTTGTTTACTTTGTATAAATTTTTTCATTGAAGTCCCCGATCCTTTCTAACCGCACATATATTTTTCTTTTCTCTTTGTTGGGTTTGGTTTATACCGCCGGGCTTTTTGTTCCTTTGATGGATAATGATTCGGGGCATCATGCCGATATTGCTTTAAGGATGTATCTCACTGGTGATTATGTTACCCTTTATGATCATCGCGGTGATTATATTGACAAGCCGCATTTTCTTTTTTGGACGTCGGCATTGAGCTATCATATTTTTGGTGTCACGTCATTTGCTTACCGGTTTCCTTCTTTTCTTTTTACTATTCTCGGCACTTATTCCATTTTTCGTTTGGGAAAAGAATTGTATGATCATGAGATCGGTAAACTGGCGGCGTTGATTGCTGCTTCATCTTTCTGTTACATTCTTGCCAACAATGATGTGCGGATGGATGCGATACTAACCGCAGCTATTGCTTTTGCAACCTGGCAACTGGTGGCTTATGTTCACCATCGCAAATTTATTTTTCTTCTTGGCGCCGCTTTGGGAATGGCTATCGGCTTTTGCACAAAAGGGCATGTTGGTTTAGTTACTCCTGTTGCCGGTATTTTCTTTTACATTTTATATAAAAAAGATTGGCGGTTGTTGTTCGACTGGCATTGGCTCATCGTGATTTTATTATTTGCTGCTTTCATTTCCCCTGTTGTTTATTGCTATTACCTTCAGTTCAATCTTCATCCTGAAAAAATTTCGCAGGGAATAAAAGGAGTGAATGGTGTAAAATATATTTTATGGAGCCACAGTTTTGATCGCATAAAAGGAGCGGAGCGGTTTGGCGCTGTTGGCAAAGAAGATCATTTCTTTTTCCTGCATACATTCCTTTGGACGTTTGCGCCCTGGTGTTTTGTTGCGTTCATTGCTTTGTTTATTCGTTTGAAAGACTTTTTTGCCGCAAAGGAAGAATGGTTGAGTACCGGAACGTTTGTAATGCTCGCGGCGTTGATCAATTTTTCGAACTTCAAACTACCGCACTATCTGCCGATACTTGCGCCGGCTACGGCATTAATAGTTGCCCATTTTTTTGTGTCGCGTTGGAATAACGAGAAATGGAAAAGGCCGCGTTATATAATTCAATTATCAACATCGGCTCTATTGCTTGCTGTCGCCGCCCTGCTTAATGTATGGGCCTTTCCGGTTAAGAACACATTGGTCCTTATTGGCCTCATCTTTTTTTTGACGATTGTCTTTTACTTTTTATTAAGTAAAATGTACACAATGATGCAACGGTCAGTTACTGTTTCCGTTGCAACTATTGCATTGTTCTTCTTTTTGCTAAATACAAACTTTTATCCGCAGCTGCTTACTTACCAAGGGGGTAAACCCCTGGCCGATATAACAAGAGGCATTGCTGATCCAAAAGATGTTTACTTCTGGAAAAATACATTCAGCTCGACCTATGGCTTTTATTCTTCTTCTAACCGGCAGGTGTACGATGATTCATTAAAACAAACAGGAAAAAAATTCTGGTTGATCTATGAAAGGTCACAGCAACCGGAAATCGATTCTTTGGGTCTCGAATCAGGAAAAACTTTTTCTGTGCAGGATTACGAGATCACAAGACTGAAAAAAAGCTTTATTAATCCGCTTACAAGAAAAGAAACACTGGATGAAATGGTAATGGCAGAAGTGATTGGTAAGAAAGACTAATCGGTTCCTATTGATCTTACTTCTTCTTCTTTACTACCCTCGCTGATTGTTTTAATGTCACGGTCTATAAATGGTAATTCCAATGTTACACGGAGTGGTCAACCCGCCTTTTCATTCAAACATATTTATGCGCTGACGGGTTTTCGGGAAACCGGTTTAATATTTTGATTAACGCGGAAGAAATTATCTGGATCATACTTCCGTTTGATTTTTGCAAGTTGATCAAAGTTTGCACCAAATGCTGCATCCACTCTTTCTTCTCCTTCGCTGATAAAATTTACATATACGCCCCCGGTAGAATAAGGTGCAGTTCTATCAAAGAATTTCCTGGACCAATCAATATTCGTCGCATCCATAGAACTGTCCTCCCATCTTGTATGAACATTCATTACAAATCTGACATTTCTGTGTGGATAGGAAGTTGCGTCTGGGGCTATCCTGTTTATGGCTCCGCCGAGTTGCGCAACAAATATTTCACTCATTGCCGAAGGTAGATTGCCGGCATATTCTATCAGTGTATCTAATAATTCATCTGAAAGTTCGGTGAAGTTATGTGACTTCCAATAATTGCGTGCCCCGGGAGTAAGCAATGGATCAAATGCCTGCTGCCATGCAGCAAATGGAACCGGACCAATAACGTCTGCTATAGGATTGCCAAAACGGCGAAGCGGTTCAAGTACCTTTTCACCTTCTTGCATATCTCCGGCATACATGGCTGCAATTACAAATACTTCTTTGCCATGAATCTCCTGTGGAAGAAAAGGTAGGGGCGGCGCCTTTCTCAAAACAACCCAGGTAGTTGCCTTATCCGGTGCTGATGAAGCATAATTTCTGTAATGCTCAAAAACCTTTTTTGCATCTCTGAATGGATGCACAATCAGGCCCGCCAATACCTGTGGCCCTACAGGATGCAATTTGAATTGAAATGAAGTTACAATTCCAAAATTTCCTGATCCCCCGCGAATAGCCCAGAAGAGATCAGCATTTTCTCTTTCATTCACCTGAATTACTTTTCCATCCGCGGTCACTACTTCGGCCGAGATCAGGTTGTCGACAGTAAGTCCATAACTTCTGCTGAGCCACCCAAACCCACCTCCTAAAGTAAGCCCGGCAATGCCGGTAGTCGAATTAATTCCAATCGGTGTGGCTAAGCCATAAAGCTGCGTTTCATGATCTATATGACGAAGTGTGGCACCCGGTGCAACAAATGCCGTTTGAGTAACGGGATTTACCAGAACAGATTTCATTGGCGAGAGATCGATCAGCATTGCATCATTTGCTAACGATATACCGGCAATATTGTGTCCTCCACCCCGAACGGAAGTTAAAAGATTGTGCTCGCGGGCAAATTTTACACAGTTAACTACATCTGCCGTCCCCATGCATTTTACTATAAGTGCAGGTCTTCGGTCAATCATAGCATTCCAGATCTTCCGGGCTTCATCGTATCCCGAATCAGAAGTTTGAAGCAGATCGCCTGTGAGTTGGGACCGGAATCCATTTATGGTTTCAACGGAAAGAGTAATGTTTTTACCATCAAGTGTTTTAATAGCGGTGTTCATGTACTAATAATATTTTAGTGATAGAAAAAGAATAAAGGAATTTGTTTCTTATTCAGGCAATGAATATCTGACAAGACTCAAAACTACATCCCCCTAAAACTAAAGGCTACAACATTTAATTCAAATCCTTGTAATTTTAATTCAATACTGATGAGTATCAAAACCTGAAACTATTGCCCGGGCTTGCCAGGCAAATAATCAGAAGGTGAAAGGCCATATCTTTTTTGAAAACACTTAGAAAAATAGGACGGGCTGCTAAAGCCTGTTTCAAAGGCGATTTCTGAAACGTTACCAGCATTCTTATTTAATAAAGTTAAAGCCTCATTTAGCCGGTATTCCTTAACAAAATTATTGAGGGACCTACCCGTGAGTAAGATCATTTTACGATACAATTGAGATTTGCTGCATTCTACAGGTTTGCTAAAATCCTCCACTTTTAAATTTGTATTGCTCCAGTTGGATTCTGTGAAGTCCATCAAAAGGGTTAGAAATTTTTCATCTGTTTGCGTAAGAAAAATAATGTTTTCTTCTTCCGCCAGGGCATTTAAGTTCTCGCTATTATACAATTCTTTAACTTCTGATGAAACTATAATTTCCCCCTTAATGAGTTTACACATTCGTTCAGCCAATTTTATGGTATCCTCAAAAATTAATTGCTTTTCAGTTACAGGCATTCCGGCACTCAACCCTATTTTTAAAAGGATTTTATCATTCTTTGCGCCGTCTCTAAAATCTTTAAATAGCGACCGAATTTCAAATGCAGCATGGATAGCGTTTGAGACCGACTTAAAGGAAACCAGGAAATAGTTTTCGGTTTGTTTCACAGGCTCTCCCTCATAATTTTTCAATAGGCCGGGAATAGCCTTATTGTAATTGTTCAATGAATGTTGAAGAAGATCATTTTGTTTCAGGGATAATCGTTTTAGTGATATAACCATTATTGTTCTGAAGGCTGGGTCATTAATAATATTTAATGTTGTGTTTTGTGATTTCTCCGGGTCTCCAATTCTGCCTAAGAATGATTCGACTATGTTCGCGTCTACTTCTATTACGCTATAAGGAACCTGGCCATGAGCCATATCGTGCATTTTGTGAATAGCGTTCGCATCAGGCGCCTCTATCAAACAGAATGCGGTTTTTCTTTTTTCATCAAACCAATACGTTAATCCCCTGCACCCGAACTGGTCCTGTATTCCTAAATCTGCCTGGTGTAGCTGGGCTACTTTCTCGGCTGTAACCGTTTCAGAAACATCGTGCCGATCCATATATATTGGCATACAAATAATTTTTTTCAAACAGCGCCTCTTCCCAGGCTTGTTCCAGGTAGATCGGGTTGCCCCAACTAAGTTATTACTTTGCGGAGCTATTATTCACCCTCCACTTTAGTGCGAATCATAGAATGTTATGTAGTTTGATGTATTGCAGTAACATAATAGTCTTACCATCTTTAATTTCTCCTTTGTCCACCATACTCATTGCTTCCTGAATATTCAGTTCCAAAACTTCGATGCTCTCTTCTTCATGATCAACGCCTCCCCCTTCCGAAACTTTCATTGCTTTATGATACTCTGCGATAAAGAAATATAAAATCTCTGTCACTGAGCCCGGCGACATATAGGCTTCAAATATTTTTCGTACATCAGTAATTTTATAGCCAGTTTCTTCTTCCGTTTCTCGCCTTATGCAATCCTCGGGATTATCCTTGTCAAGCAGACCCGCGCAAGCTTCAATAAGCATTCCTGAACTATTACCATTTATGAATGATGGTAGCCGGAATTGCCTTGTCAAAATAACAGTTTGTTGATCTTTATTGAAGAGCAGGATTGTTGCACCGTTTCCTCTGTCGTAGGCTTCCCTGCTTTGAGTTTGCCAGGTGCCATCTTTTTTTAAATATTTATAGGTGACTTTCTTGAGTACATACCAATTATTAGAAAGAATTTCTGTCTTTAGGATCTTTACATTTTCAATCATTGTAGGGTGTCGTTTTAATACTTGAGTATTTCAGCCGGCAAAAATTCCTCTTTTATTTTTCCATCAACAAGTGATACAAAATAATTATTGTTAGTTGAATCCAATGAAACAGATTTTTTCATGACACCATTTATAAAAAGAAGTCCGGCTCTATCATCACATGCATACCCTGCTTTAAGACTACCGCTCAGGATCGAATTATGATACAAGGGCCTTCTTGCGGGCTCTGCATGATAATGTGGCGAGTGACTATAATTTAGAAATCCCAAACATTCGACTAATGTTAGTTGCTTTGGTCGTGAGTCGGTTGATCCTCCCGTAAACCAGCACAAAGACCCTGCGCTGCCACCAGACATAATGATTCCTTTATCATATGCTTTTCGTAATACCGTGTCTATCCCCTGTGCTTTCCAGATCGCAATCATGTTTAATGTATTGCCTCCGCCCACCACTATTGCATCCATACTCATAATGATTTCCTCAAAACTTTTTTGACCCGGCGAAGAATTAATAAAGGTTCTTAAAACATAGGGTTTCACAGGAAGGTCTTCGCAGGTGGCATACCAATTAGCGATACCCTGTGCATTGTCTGCAGATGCGGTCGGAATAAAACAAATTCTCGGGTTCGGTTTATTTGTAAGTGATGCTAAATATTGAATATACTGTCTTCCAAAAGAGCCGCCCGTTACAAAAATTGTCTTATTGTTCTTTGTCGTGTCTTGTCCATAAATACTTATTGAAAACAAAAAAGCTATGAGTACCAGGAGATGTTTGGGTTTCATATTTGAGTTTTTTTATAGCTGCTATTTTTTATATATACCCCTGGGACATTTGGGGGTAGTTACTCAATTTCAATACGCCTCCTTGAGCAAATGAGAAGCTATGTTCTAAATTACATTTTCGTTTTTGTGCATTTGTAGAAGCAGCCCCATCCCGATTGCTCATATTTTACTTAGCCATTCTTTTGCTTCATCTGTGTTATCAAAAAAATTAATTGTCAACTTATCCTTATCTGCTTTGTATGAAATTGTTTCTACAGCTACTTTATTGAAATAGAAATCTGGTTTAACAATGGCTATAGACTTAAAACCAAAGCTCGTAGCCCTTGGTAAAAACTCTTCATTCAACCATTGCTGGTCTTCCATCGCTATTATCTTCATGTCTTTTATATCTGCTAAAACTTTTGAACAATTATTCTGGATCAGCATATTCAGCATTAACTCGGTACCTTGTTTAAATTGCTTGCTTGTTGCATAGCCATCCCATTCCATCACAACCGCATTAATATGGTTATCAAAGTATATGTTGTATATCTCAGTTTTTGCTTCCATATAAAAACACTTTTATAAAAATTGATTTTATAATCCCGCTTTCTTGCTAATATCTAACATCCTCTCTATCGGTTTCTTTGCTGCCAGCCTTAATTCTTCATCCATTGTTATGTCCGGTACTTCATATTCCATGCAGAGATAAAGCTTCTCAAGTGTATTACGTTTCATATGAGGGCAATCATTGCAGGCGCAATTGTTATCTGGGGGTGCCGGTATAAATGTTTTTGTTGGATTTGCTTTTTGCATCTGGTGTATGATGCCAGTTTCTGTTACTACAATAAATTCTTTCGCATCATCTTTCTGTGTGTATTTCAATAACCCTGTGGTACTGCCAATAAAATCTGCTATGCGTAAAACAGGATCCTCACATTCCGGATGGGCAATCACTTTGGCATTTGGATGACGGACTTTTAGTCTTGTTAATTTTTCCAGGCTAAAGATTTCATGAACCATACATGCTCCATTCCACAACAACATATTTCTTCCAGTCACTTTGTTGATGTAAGCCCCTAAATTTTTATCCGGTGCAAAAATTATTTTCTGTTCTTTCGGAAAACTTTCAACAATAACCTTTGCATTGCTGCTTGTACAGATCACATCACTTAATGCTTTTATTCCAGCACTGCAGTTGATATAACTCACCACCACATGATCAGGATGCTCGTCTTTGAATTTTTTAAACAAGGGAGGCGGGCAACTATCGCTAAGCGAACAACCGGCTTTCAGATCAGGTATCACAACTTTTTTTGTTGGATTTAAAATCTTTGCCGTCTCTGCCATGAAGTGAACGCCGGCAAAAACGATCATGTCAGCATTTGTTTTCTCCGCTTGTTGTGCAAGACCTAAACTATCGCCTATGTAATCTGCCACATCCTGGATGTCCGGTTCCTGGTAGTAATGCGCCAGCAGTATCGCATTCTTTTCTTTTTTCAATCGCTCGATCTCTGCAAACAGGTCGAGTGTTGGATCGGGTTCTATATCGAGAAAACCAGTTTTCACAATTTCATTTTTTGCGGCGGTAAGTGTTTCAGGATTCATGCTCAACAAATTTTCAGGAGTGCAATATTCAACTTCACAATCCAATTTTTAAAATCAATTTTTCGATTAATGTATTAATAGTATTATATAATATTTATAAAAAAGAGTTTATTATTATTACAGCTGTGAATTCGTGGAAAAGATTCTACACAAAATTACGTTGTTATGATTATACACATTATAAGCAAGGATAATCCACACCGAACACCGTTGCCTGTAGCAGATCTTACCGTTATATCCACAATACTGTTAATGCCACTTTCTGGAAAAATAGTATACCAAAAATTTAAAAGAGCATGTGGATAGAGTATGAATTAACTGAGAACAAGGAACACTAACAGTTCTTAGTTTATGGTTATGAACTTTCATGCATCCAACCTTTCTGTTTCATACTAACGTTTCACCGACTGTTATTAACATGAAATATCTTTTGCCAACATCCTTTTGGGGAGAAAAAGATTGAA
>DASTZB010000181.1:0-2864 GCA_035764525.1 Chitinophagaceae bacterium
CCAGAAAGAATTTCTGATCATGATGCACCAGTTGCTTATTTCTTATTTACTGATGTAACGCAACCTGTTGCTATTTGCAAACCTACTTCAGTTACATTGATAAATGGTTCAGCAACTATTACTGCAGCTGAAATTAATAATGGGAGTAACGATGAATGTGGACCAGTTACATTATCCGCATCCAAAACTTCGTTCAATTGCTCAAATCTTGGCGCAAACACTGTGACACTTACAGCAACTGACGCTACGGGAAATACTGCGACATGCAGTACAACTGTAACTGTTATTGGAGCAGTTCCCTCATGTTCTATCACCGCAGTTCCTTCAAGCAATGTTTATACAGGAGGAATCCCGACAAATATTTATCTTGGTTATGGACCGCAAAGTGTAACACTGAATGTAACTGCGACTGGCGGTTCATCGTTCACCTATTCCTGGAATGGTAGTGGTTTGAATTGCACTACTTGTGAGGATCCTGTATTCACTCCAACAACACAAGGCGTTTACCATTTCACCGTTACTGTTACGAACAACTATGGTTGTGCAACAACATGTAATATCACAATTTGTGTGTTGGATATTAGAGTAGAAGGAACAGATGGCAAAAAAGTTTATATCTGTCATGCTCCTCCGGGCAATCCGGGTAATGGACAAACATTGGCAGTAAATGTCAATTCTGTTAAAGATCATTTGATAAGTCATTCAAGTGATAAATTGGGTAAATGCGGACAAGATCCATGTTCTCAACAATCGAGACTTATGACATCAACTAAGATGATTGTTGGTGAATCCTTCAAAGTTTCGGTTCTTCCAAATCCTAGCAAAACGTCATTTACTCTTTTAATTGAAAGTAATAATGAGCTTCCTGTCAATATCAGGATACTTGATGTGCAAGGCCGGGAAATAAATCGTCTGGGAAATATTTCAGCTAATTCAATAATAAAGCTTGGGGATAAATTAAATACGGGGTTTTATCTCGCTGAAATACTTCAGGGCGAAGAAAGAAAGATCATCAAGCTTGTAAAAATTCAGTAGGCTCTCATAGTTATCATAGATGAAAAGCGTCCTGATTCGGGATGCTTTTCTTTTCTATATAATTTGTATGTGAAAGTTTTATTTGAAGCTGTTATATTCTTCATCCGTTACTCGTTCCAACCATACTACAATTCCTTTTTGCGTATTTGGATTAACAGCAATATGAGTAAACCCGCTTTCATGTGAAGCACCATGCCAATGTTCAATATCAGGAGGAATATTGACCACATCTCCTTTACGAATTAATTGAATCGGCTTACCTTTTTCCTGGTAATAACCAATACCATCTGTAACAATAAGTATTTGACCGCCGGCATGGGTGTGCCAGTTATTTCTTGCGCCCTGTTCAAACACAACATTTGCTACTTGGCAATTCAAAGTGGGATCATTTGGAACTAACATTTTTACCCATACTATTCCTGTGAAATAATCAGCCGGAGCCCTTTCTCCTTTTGGGAAAATAGTATTTTGCTTTTTTGAAATACTCATATTGTTTATTTAGATAAGTGATCAACTCACTTTAATATTTTCTCCCTGACCTTCATCTCTTCAAGATCGATCAATGAAAGATATTTCCGGATCAGTTCTTCATCGAATTCAGCACGGTGATTCATCTCGCTAAGAAGTTTTCGCTGATGTTCTAACAGTTCCAGGTAAATGCCTTGAAAATTTCCAAGTGCAGTTTCATTTGTGTGATCTGTGTTTTCGAGTTCGTCGCTCAGTAACTTCACGTCAATTCTTAACCTTGCGTACAAGTTATGCAGGTGTTCATTGTCAGGCATCTTTCCATCATACTTTTCATTTAAATATTGCAGAGAGTATTGTGCCATCTTCTTTTGAATGATGATCTCCTGTTTCTGTTCTGGTATCACACTTTTATCTTCAAGCCTTACTTTACGGATCACCCATGGAAGTGTTAATCCTTGTAAAACCAATGTTACCAGGATAACAATAAAAGTTATAAAGAGAATAAGATTGCGATTGGGAAAAGGGTGTCCTTCGGCAATCATCAATGGTATAGAGAGTGCAGCTGCCAATGATACTACGCCACGCATTCCTGCCCATCCAAAAATAATTGGTCCCCTCCAACCGGGATTTGGGTCAGCCACGGTAATAAAATGACTCATAAAACGAGTAAACAACGAAGCCCCAAAAGTGCAAAGCAGCCGGGCAACAATGAGTATAATGGAGACCGCCACGCCATACCAAATGGCCCTGCCTAAACCAATATCGCCAAGTTGATTTGTGATCGAAGGCAGTTGAAGCCCGATAAGAAAAAAGATCAATCCATTTAATACAAAAACGAGGTTAGTCCATACATTGATCCCTTCTACCCTGCTGCGGTAATTGAGCATACTTTGTCGTTTACTTGATAGAAGAAGTCCACCAGACACTACGGACAGTACACCTGAAAAATGAAAGTATTCCGCAGCATGGTACATACAGTAAGGAGTTACTAATGTTAAAATAATTTCTATGCTGGGTGTTGTTGGCAGCCATCGATGAATGGCATAGAAAATAAATCCAATAGCAACACCGATGAGTGTTCCCATTACAATGACAAGAATAAAACTTATGGCTGCATCGTGGAAATGAATCTGTCCTGTGATGACTGCCGCCAGTGCAAAACGAAATACGATCAAAGAAGAAGCATCATTCAGCAGGCTTTCACCTTCAATGATGCTGAGAAGTCTCTTAGGCGCTTTTACCTGCCGCAAAATGGTTGTTGCTGAAATTGCATCAGGCGGAGATACAATACCTCCAAGAAGAAAACCTAATGCTAATGTAAACCCGGGAATTAGTGCATAGGATGCAAGCGCAACTACACA
>DASTZB010000182.1:0-4434 GCA_035764525.1 Chitinophagaceae bacterium
TTGCGATTGAAATATTGAAAAGGCGACGTCTCTCACTTGTATTATTGTATCCGTAAATTAAGGTTGATGTCGCCCCCATGACTAAAGGAAGCCAAACAAAAAGTCCAACTGCATATTGTTCAAAAACGTTTGTTGCCAGAAAAGCAAAAGTCCAACCTACTAAACAAGTCAGTCCAATTGCAATGATAGCCCGACGATTGATTTTTCGTGATATTTTTTTTATCTCTTGCATTTTTGGAAGGTTTCAAATAAGGTGTCTGTTAACGTCCTGTTAGACAAAGTTTGATTACCTCTGTGTCTTGGAGTCTTTCGGCAGCAAATACGTCCACTCTGTTTTTCCTCGTTTGACAACAAAGGTGTCACTGTTTGCTTCCTTTGTGATTGAATCGCCAACCACAATGAAATCATCTGGATACCCTCTTATCCATAGTTTTGGTGTTCGCTCTACCTGATAAGTAAATCTAAAATAGTTGTTTGAGTCAGCGCCAATTTGTGCCCCAAAAAAATGTTTGCCCTCAATTATTCTCGTAGCTAGCCCTGATATTGGTGAGTCTATTGTCTTTTTGTAGTTCTGGAATTCATAATAACCTTTATTAGACTTGGCTATGATATTAACTACAAAGTAGAAGAGTGCGACAAAACATAGACCAGCAAGAATGTTCTTCAATTTCAATTAGAGTCGTTTTATATCATTACGCATAACTCATAAATATACGCTATAGCTGGCATAAATTTTATTTGATAATCATTGTACTTTTATGCCAGCTATAATTGGTAATTGAATTATATAATAACGATAAGATATTTTAATCCCGTTCTTAAGATCGGCCTGCAGGATGTAAGGAATGCATGGTATTTGGCTGATAAAACTCCCATTCGGCTGACTACTATTATTTACCAGGGAGCATTATACTTCAGATTTCCTGGCTCAGGACGAAGGATAAGCTACAAACAACTTAAAAAGGGATTGATAAAAAAACAAATTGAGCTACTGCTACCATTTCAATTATTGCCTTTCTGAAAACTTTCAAGGTCATATGAATAAAAAAAAAGCAGGCGGCTAGACAACCCCTGCTTGGGTCTCTTGACCCCCACATGAGAAAACTATATTTAACTGCGTTTGTCGTAGAGCATAACCAACGTCATAAAGTTAGATTCAATAGACCTACCGATCCTCAATGAAATAGCCGAAGCATGAATATTTGTTACTGAACCATGCCTGGGCTATTTTTTGATCTGCATATTAATCTTTCTTCAGTACGATCTTGGCTTGTCCAAAATTTACTGATGCTGTATGGTTTAATACAACACTAAAAGTACCAGCACAAGGCGCAACAAAATCTTCAACACTTGGTACACTCTCTGCAGAAATGTTTCCAAAGGTCCATCCAGGAGGATAACCACTTCCATATACCTGCTTTGGGACTGTTACAGCATTCGTAGCTGGATTTACAGTTACCACAATTGGTCGTGGGTCAGCAGCGAGATACTTAAATGAGAAATGCGTCGCATCCACCATCGTTAGCTGCACTATATCACCAGGTACATAATCGTTCCATTCATCAGTAACCACTTCAAAGGGGCCCTGGTAAATAGCAGGGTTGTATTGGCAAACTGCTTCATATCTTACAAATGTGCTGGAACCTGGTTGAGCAGCAATTCCCGCAGCGTAAGAATTGCCGACTGTAGGAAATGCTTCAAACTTTGCACCCGTATATGTCGTTACATCAACACCGATATCGAATTTATCACCCAAAACGATTGGCGCATTAAACAGGGTTGCCAATTGCGTACCTGTAATTGTAAATTCAGTTGGAAAACTTGTTACATCAGTTTTTAGCACCTTAACATTTGTCTTATCATTATTTTTAATAACAACCACATCAAATTTTTTAGGAGGTGCATCAGTCGGAAAGTAAAGGCCCACTGAATATTTTCCGGAAAATGCGTTGGGTGTTTGAGCATCTATTACCTGGTCTGAACCAGCAACTTTTACAACAAGCGGCAAAGGAAACCTTGTAAGCTCAGGCAATTTCCCATTTTCATCTTTCGTGCAGGCAGTGAAAAATGCTGCAACCGAAAAGAGATAAAAGCTATAGATGATTATTTTTTTCATAATTCGTTTTTTGTTTGGGTTAATTAAGGCATCCAGAAAATTTTATATGCACTTGGATTTTTTTGTGCAGGTGCATTTGGATTACTTTCTAATTCTGTCTGGAACCATGGTAATGCCAAAGCAAATGTTCTGCTCGTTTGTACCGGAACGGATTTTTGATTACCGGGATTTACCGGGTCACCATTGATCGGTGGCTGTACTCTTCCGCCTGGGGCCATTGCCGGATTTGAAGGATCAAACACAACAGGATAACCTGTTCTTCTTATATCTGTGTATTGATCAACTGCACTACCAACAGATGATAACCACTTTTGTGTCATAATGATCTCTAACTTTTTTTCAGCTGGTGCTGCATCATATTCTGTTAACACATTATTCGTGTAAGTAGTTACTGCGGCTGAGCCCACTAATGCAGGAACATTTTGCGTCGGTTTTACATAGTTTGTAATAACATGGTCAACCTGTTTAAATGATTCCGCTATTGCCGCAGTGAGTTTTGCTTTTGCATCACCTGTTACAATTCCGGCATTGATCAATTCTGCTTCAAGATAAAGTCGGTCCGCATAAGTAATAAGCCTGTATGGAGCAGCACCGGTTCCACTATTTGCATTTGCTACTGTTGCACTACCATCATCATATTTACCACCAACAGGATAAATTCCAAAAAGGCTGATCGTATTTTGCTGGGCGCGGTCACGATCGGGACCAACAGAACCAAAATAAATTGAAACAAAGGGCCCGTCTCTGTATTCAGTTGGAAGTCCTTCTCTTGAAGGTTGTGTTGCGTCTAGCTGGTTATAGATATAATACTTAATTCTTGGATCAGGATTGCCTGTAAATATTCTTGGATTATATCCTTTCATGATCTCATAAAACCAGGGACTAACATGATTACTACGTTGTGTTGCGAAGTAATCATAAAAACCCGGGTTCCTGTCGTCCGTAGCACCATTAGGACCATAAGGAACAAGAAAACTTTCATTTGTTTGGCTGATCAGGTTCCCTCCGCTGATCAAAGCATTAACTTCTGCAGATACATTTTTTACTTTTCTAATCTGCACATACATTTTTAACTTGATTGTGTTAGCAGCCTTTATCCATCTTGCAACATTACCGCCATACATCAGGTCATCAGCTCCCGGGACTTTTGGATTTGGAGCTGGATTATTCAGATCGGCAATGCCTGAATTAATTAATGCAAACAGGCTTTCATAGATCGCTGCATCATCATCAAACTTTGGATGCAGTATTCCTTCTTTTAATTTATTTGCTTCTGAATAAGGGAGATCACCAAATACATCAACCAATACGCTATATGTATATGCTTTTAAAATTTTAGCAATGCCAGCATATTTCAGATTACCTGCTGCCGTTGATTTCGAAATAATATCTTCCAGGTTTTGTAATACACCATATACCGGGAAAACTGTTCCGGGATTCCCGGTAGAAGAAAACATCTTCGACCATGCTGTTTGAATGCTTACATCAATACCGGTGACACCATATTTATCCGGGCTTTCTCTTGTTGTCATCTGGTGGGCATACACGGCAAGTATTTCAGACAAACCACCATTTTGTTCATCCATTGATAACGCATCGCCTAATGTTCTTTGTGTCGTCGGCAGCAACTTTGACATTTCGATCGTTACCGGGTTGTTCGGATCAGTGTTAATGTCCAGGAACTTTTTACACGACACTGTCAGCAAAGCAACAAGCGGGATGAAGAATTTTATTTTATGTCTCATATTATTAAAATTGAGTTTAATGATTAGAATGATATGTTCATATTAAATCCAAAACGTCTTGTTGTCGGAGCTGCTGATAATTCAATGCCTTGCACAGCTGTAGAACCAAAGCTGTTTACTTCAGGATCAAAATGGGTGTACTTAGGCATGTTAGGAGCCAGGTGCCACAAATTTCTTCCGCTGAGACTTAAAGTGATTGCTTTGAATGGCAATTTTGTCAAAAGCGTTTTCGGAATATCATATGCTAATGTTATTTCTCTTAAATGATAGACTGTTGCATCATACACATTCCATTCAGATGCAGAGTTAATTGCAAATGAAGCGGAAGGTCCGCCTGAAGAGAAGAAAAGATCGTTTGTCGTAACAACAGTATGGTTGGGTACTGTTTTGCCATTTACCAATAGTGGTTGTCCTGGGTTATTAGGATCACCATATACTCCCGGAAGGATCCATGCTGTCTGCCTGTCTCTTGTATCTTTTGTAACTCCTCTTCCTAATAAGGAAGCAACTGTTACTGAATAAATATCTCCACCTTGTGTCCAATCCCAAAGTACATTTAATGAAAGACCTTTG
>DASTZB010000183.1:0-22076 GCA_035764525.1 Chitinophagaceae bacterium
AAAGCCTGAAATAAAACAGATCGCCAAAATTGCTACAAGAATTGGCGCAAGAACATCTCTGTTAATTCCAACTCTTAAATTATTCATTTTAGCTGCAAGAGCAAATGATAATAATGCTGCAGAATTACAGGTATATAAAACGAAGCAATGATAAAAGATAGGACGCCTTCGGTTAGTTATTCCTTGAGAGATTTGATCCTATATTTTTTAAAATTAGGATCAATTGGCTTTGGAGGTCCTGTGGCTTTAGTAGGTTATATGCATCGTGACCTTGTAGAAAAAAGAAAGTGGATCACTGATGAAGACTACAAAGAAGGTCTTGCACTTTCTCAATTGGCTCCCGGCCCTCTGGCTGCACAACTTTCCATTTACTTAGGTTATGTTCATTACAGAATTATCGGAGCTACTTTAGCCGGTATTGCTTTTGTACTTCCATCCTTCTTAATGGTGTTGGGGTTAGGTTATGCTTATGTAAAGGCAGGCGGCTTGCCATGGATGCAGGCGGTTTTCTATGGAATAGGTGCGGCAGTGATCGGTATCATTGCTATCAGCAGTTATAAACTCACCCGAAAAAGTTTAGGCAAAGACTGGTTGCTTTGGATCATCTTTTTTGTTTTGGCTATCGCAACTTTTATTACAGGAAAAGAAATTCTCTGGCTGATATTAGCAGCAGGCATCATAGTATGGTTTTATAAATCGCCGCCAAAACTTAATAAATCCCTGAATGAAATTTTGTTTGCGCCTTTTTTATTACAGGCAACAAATAATGTATGGTTTAATGACAAACTAACGCAGATAGGCTGGTTCTTTTTCAAAGCCGGTGCATTTGTTTTTGGCAGCGGTCTGGCTATTGTTCCCTTTTTGTATGGCGGAGTGGTAAAAGAATATCAATGGTTGAATGAACAACAATTTTTAGATGCTGTTGCTGTGGCTATGATCACACCCGGTCCGGTCGTAATTACAGTTGGGTTTATTGGTTACCTGGTGGCTGGTGTTCCTGGTGCATGTGTAGCAGCTTTGGCTACCTTCCTTCCATGTTATCTTTTTACAGTTATTCCTGCGCCTTATTTTAAAAAATACGGAAAGCATCCTGCTATCAAAGCATTTGTAGATGGAGTAACAGCTGCTGCTATTGGCGCAATTGCCGGGGCAGTATGCGTACTGGCTAAAAGGCAACTTACTGATATACCTTCTGCTGTTATGGCAATCGCTACCATCCTTGTATTGTTAAGATTCAAAAAAATACAGGAACCATTCGTTATAATTGTGGCGGCAATTGCAGGCTTGATTATTAAGAACTATTTGTAGATGCCCTTTTCAAAAGAATAATTACTGGCGATTTACTTCTAAAACAGTCTATCTTTCAGCCATTGTTAATAAAATGTAATGGTAGCAAGATAATCCTAAGGTTTTAACAGGAATTGGTAAATTGGCGCGGCGATTTACTTTTTTAAACTTACAGACATGAAATCATTTAATCTTTTGAAAACAGCCAGTATATTTTTCATAATGGCATTTCAATTCCATTTTTCTCTTAATGCCCAGCTTGACACTGCATCAATAGAAAAAATTATCGGTATTAAAGGAAAAGTAAATAACGGGGAATACAAGATCACTGTTCCCCAAAATGATTTGAATATTGAAGTGGATGGATTTAAAATTATTCCGGCGATGGGACTTGGTACATGGATAGCATTTACTCCCACGAAAGATGGCGCAATGATAATGGGGGATATAATTCTTAGCGAAACTGATTTAAAACCCGTGCAACAAGAAGTCATCAAACAAGGATTGACCATTACGGCCATACATAATCATTTTGTAAGAAATCATCCGAATGTTATCTACATGCATATAGGAGGTTCTGGAAAAACGGAAATGATGGCACAAAAAGCAAGAGCAATATTAGAAAAAGTTAAAGAAGCAAGAGGTGGTGATCCGTCAAAAGGAACAGCTTCTTCTGAACCTGTCACGAATACATTAGATACTAAAAAACTGGATGAAATAGTAGGATACAAAGCTGAAATGAGCAAGGGAGTTTATAAATATACGATCGGCAGACCCGATGTAAGCTTGAAAGAACATGGAGCAACAGTAACTACTTTTTTAGGATTCAATACATGGGCAGCATTCCAGGGCACGCCGGATCATGCTGCTGTGGCGGGAGATTTTACAATGCTCGACGATGAAGTAGCTCCTGTTATTAAGGCATTAGTTGAAAATGGAATAGAAGTGGTGGCTGTTCATAACCACATGGTGCATGAGCAGCCAAGAATTTTCTTTCTGCATTATTGGGGAATCGGTAATGCGGAACAATTGGCGAAAGGATTGAAAGCTGCACTCAATGAAACAGGAAAGAAAAAAAATAACAAAATGAAAATGTGAGGTATCAAAAAAACTCCGCTACCTTCATTCTTGATTTTCCAACCACTCTTCATACTCTATGAAGAAATAGATAGACTTACAGTTAAGACTTCTCACATTAGCAGCAGGTAATTTATATCTTCTAATTTCTAAAACTTTTTTTATGACACCTGCAACAGCGCAAACCACTGCATTTACAAAAGATGTGCTGGGACGCTATGTTTGTAACGGGCTTGATGAAGCCCTTCAAACAACAGACAAAAATATCCGTCCCGATGCTAAAGATTTTGATATCATAATTATTGGAGGAGGAACGTTTGGCGCAGCTACTGCGCAACATATGTTTTATCGTGATAAAGCCAGGAATCATCGTATTCTTTTATTGGAAGGTGGCCCGATGCTTTTATCGACCCATGTACAGAATCTACCAATGATAGGTATCAATGTACCATCGCCGTCAAGCATTACTGATCTGCGAAATGCCGGACAAGGAAATAATCCTCGTAATGAGGTTTGGGGACTTGGCTGGCACTCACCCACCAAATTTCCTGGTCTTGCTTATTGCGTAGGCGGCCGTTCTCTTTTTTGGGGAGGTTGGTCACCAAGATTGTTAGATGCTGAAATGACTGGCTGGCCATCAAGTGTTGTTACCGATCTGAAGAATAAATATTTTGACCAATCAGCAGAACAAATTGGTGTAACCCAAACAAATGATTTTATAAATGGTCCTATGCATTTCGCAATGCGGCAACAATTGTTTGACGGCATTCAAAATAATAATGTACCGGGGGCTATTCCTTTTAATGAACTGGAATTACACCTTGATAATATTCCAGCGAATGAAACAGATATTAATAAACTGGAAGCGCCTTTGGCAGTGGAAACACAAACACGTAGCGGTTTTTTCACTAACAATAAATTCAGTTCTGTTCCGCTTTTGATCAGAGCAGCAAGAGTTGCTTATAGTGAAAGTAAGGGCGATGATTTTAAAAAACGATTAATGATCGTTCCTCAGTGTCATGTTTTCCAATTGGCTTTTGATGGTGCAAAAGTTACCGGCATTTTTACGAACCAGGGATTTATTCCTTTGCCTGTAAACGGAAAAGTTGTAATTGCACTCGCTACTATTGAAAGTACAAGACTGGCATTAAATTCATTCAGGGGTATTGCCAATTATAATAACATTGGTAAAAACTTAATCGCCCACCTTCGTTCTAACCTTACTATTCGTATTCCAAGAACATCGTTGACATTCCTTGATAGTAATGTAAAAGAGTTACAAGCTTCTGCATTATTTGTTAAAGGCAGGGTCACACATGTTGATGGGACTACAAGTCATTATCATCACCAGATCACTGCAGCCGGCCTTGGTGCAGTAGGCACTGATTCAGAAGCAGAGTTATTTAAAATAATACCTGATATCGATGGCTTTGATGCTATGAAATCTGCCAATGATTCTCACGTTGTAATTACGATCCGCGGAATAGGTGAAATGGAATCAATGAATCCACAAAATTTTGTCCGCTTAGATAACGAACAGGATGAATTTGGAATGCAAAGGGCATTTGTAAATATAGCTGCATCACCAAAAGACATGGATACATGGAATGCGATGGATAAAACCGCTGATGATATTGCCAACGTGTTGGCTAACGGGCAAGCGTTTGAAATTATCGGAAAGCAAAGAGATGGGTTAGGCACGACTCATCATGAGGTAGGTACATTGTGGATGGGTGGTGACCCAACTGCTTCTGTTACTAATAATGAAGGAAGATTTCACGATGTGCAGAATTCTTATGTCGCTGCACCTGCATTGTTTCCTACGATAGGTTCCCCCAATCCAATGCTAACTGGTATTGCTTTATTGAGGAGAATGACAGATATATTGATCCCAGAACCTGTTCCATTTGTAAAACCCGAGCCAAAAACAAAAGTATTATTTGATGATGTGCATTTTAATAATTGGAAAATGGCTGGAGCAGGAGATTTTCTTTTATACGATGGTGCGTTAGAAACTATTCCCGGAAATGAATTGGGCTTATTATGGAATACGAACCCATTACCAAAAGATTTTTTATTGTCAGTTGAATGGAAAAGATACAGAGATGATGATAACTCGGGCATATTTTTAAGATTTCCCGACCCTGATAGTAAAGGATATAATAACTCGGCTTATGTTGGAGTCGATTTTGGATATGAGGTACAAATTGATGAAAACGGTGCACCGGATGGGGCTCCGTTTCATAAAACCGGCGCTATTTACAATGAACAAGCTCAAAACAAACAACCCGTTTCGGCTAAACCTCCCGGAGAGTGGAATGTATTTGAAATAGAAGTAAAAGGAGATGATTATAAAGTTAATCTCAACGGACAGTTAGTAACAAGTTTTAAAAACACCAATCCCAATCGTGGTTTGCCGTCATCGTCAGTATCCCCTGCATTTATGGGCTTACAAAGTTATCCTGGCAAACGAGTGGCATTCAGGAATATTTATGTAAAGGAATTATAAAAAAAGGAGGGGTGCCTGAAATAAAAGGCATTCCTCTTTGTATTATTTTATTGTCACGGCAACAAATTCATTCAATGCTGATCTTAACTCCCAATGACAAAGTAACTATATCAGGAAGGTGAAGAGATTTTTGATTAGACAACAAGCTAATGATCTCCCTGTCAAAACTTACAATTTCATAATATAAAGACAGGCGACGCACAAATGAATTTGTTGGGAGGTTTACACCAGCCCGGCTTCCGAAAAATAGGGCTGAATGGATCGCTGTTGGAAAACTATAATACCGGTAGGGATAATTTGGAGGATCAAAACTGAAATATTGTTTTCCGAAGCTATAATTAACAACGAGACCAGTCATCAACGGTTCCAGGATATATTTTTTTATTCTCATTGCATTAATTGGTAGCCATATAAATTTTGTGGATATAGAATGAATACGAACGCCCCCGATACTTTTAGGTAAATAGCCATAAAACAGGTCGGCCTCTAATTTTTGATTTTTGTTGCTATATCCAAAACCAATCGAAATAAAACCGGTGCCACCGGCATACTGCACCTTTACATGATGAGGCAGGAACTGGTTAGAATTTTTTTTCTGTGCAGAAAGTGTTTCCGTTTTAACCAACAGAAAAAAACTAATGACTAAAGCGCTCATCCTAAAAAAATATTTCTTCCGCTGTAATGTCATCACTATCGACAGATATAAGCACAAAACTTTTTTCTTTAATACTATTGACAACTAAATAATTGACAGGTGGCCCATAAGGTTGACCTAAGTAAGAGATACCCTCATGCCCATGAACAGAATAGATAACATTTCCATTATTTGCCAATATTCGAACATAAGGTTGTTCAAGTGCTCGGTCAAAATCACCACTAAAAGGAGCGAGATGACCTAACACAAAAATCTTCTGCTGAGTTGGTGTCACGGAAAGCTCTTTTAGAAGCCATGTTGTATCAGGAAGTGTACCATTGTAACCAACCTCCTTTGAGTTTGAGTTTAAGATTATAAACTTATAGCCTGAAAAATTAAAGCTAAAATTTTCCGGGCCGAACATTTGGTTATATAATTCACGACCATTCCCAAGCATGTCATGATTGCCTATGACTACAAAAAACGGGAACGCAAGTTTCTGCAAACGATCACTCATCCACTGGTATTCGGATCTCAGGCCAAAATCAGTCATATCTCCATTTAATACAAGGAATGATATATCGGGATAGCCCTTTACTTTTTCAATAAAGTCGTCCATCTCCTCATAGAAACGCTGTGTATCGCTAATTACGATAAAGCGGAAAGAGTCATCCTGTGCTTTTGATTGTAAACGTTCAATATTCTTTGTATTTTGACTCCTGTCTTTTTCTTCGATCTGTATCTCATTTGCATTGTACGAAAAGAGTTTCTTGCAGGAACATGAAAGAATTGACAGCAAGAGGGCGGGAAATAAAAATCTTTTCAGCATAAACTATTTAATAACTCTGTTTAATCAAATAGTTTGCCAGCTAAAAATAAACTCACTTTTTTGGAATAATGGGGAAACCGGTCGCCGTTCGACACTGGTTATGTAAATTATATTTCCCTTAGATCAAAGAAAGTGATACGGGTTATAGAAATTCAATGATCGTCTTACTTACTTTATTATCCCTGTAGATCTTCCGATGCCCTAATCCTTTTGTAACAATGAACTCAATGTTATAATGCTTTTCGTCCATTACTTGTTTAGCATCACTCCATGGCGTCATTGCATCATCTACATCATGACACCAAAGGATCTTTGCTTTCAGATTTTTTACAGCCCGGCTTACGGAATACCATTCAGAAGGTCTGTTCCCTAACTTATAGATATAATCATCAAATTCTTTTCTTACTCCTTCATTTAGTTTCATAAATGAAAAGAAGATATCGATTGCAGTTTTTGATTCTGTTGCTGGCGCTATTAAGACGACATGAACATCGTCCGTATGTTCAATTTCTTCCAAAGCCAGGCAAATCGCAAGTCCGCCAAATGAGTGGCCCATGTATGATCTTATTGGTCCATATTCTTTATGTATATATTCGACCATCTCTTTAAAGACCACTGCATTCAAAGTTTTACCCGTGCTATAACCATGCGCCGGTGCATCAAAGGCCAGCACTTCATAACCTTTTTTCATCAATGGTTTAATATAGCGATCAAATTTTGCAACAGAAGAATTAAAGCCATGAACGATCAATACTTTTCTGTGCCCACCTCGATTCCAGCGATAACCAGTTACTGTTTCGCCGTGATGTTTGAATTCTAATTTCTCCGACTCTTTAAAGATATCAGGGAATGGTTTTTTATACCTGAATTGCGGAGTCGTAAATAAATCCAATGCCAGTTCTGCTGCTTTTCGGTTAGATATTGCAGAAAGTACTTTAAATTTTGTACGGTAATAGCCCATCGCTATCTGTTGCCCTAACTTTGTCATTATACAAATGTACTTATGGATATTGTAATTCTGGGTTCAGGAAATGTGGCAGCCGTATTGGGAAGAAAATTTAAAGCAGCCGGTCATAATATTTTGCAGGTGATAAGTCGCAATGCTTCTGCTGCCAGCAAGCTTGCTTATGAGTGGAATACCGAAAGCTCCAATTATCCAAGTATCGCTAAACCGAATGCGGACATTTATATCATCGCTGTAAGTGATGATGCTATTGATGATGTGATCAACAACATAAAGCTGCCAAAAAAAGTGGTTGCTCATACCGCGGCATCAGTATCAAAAGATATTTTAAAAACGGTGACCGATCATTATGGAGTTTTTTATCCATTACAAAGCTTACATAAGGAAGATTCCAATCTTCCTCAGACGCCGATCTTTTTCGATGGCAGTGATGAAATGACAAGAAAGAAGCTGGAAACATTGGCTAATTCAATTTCACCACAACATGTAACACACGCAAATGACAATGCAAGATCAAAACTGCATGTAGCCGCCGTATTTGTAAATAATTTTACGAATCATTTATATGCGCTGGCTGAGGATTATTGTAAGAAGGAGGGGATCGATTTCAATGAATTGCTGCCATTAATTGAAGAAACAGCTTCACGAGTAAAAGATATTTCTCCCTCAACATCACAAACGGGGCCTGCGATAAGAAACGACGAAGAAACGATACAAAAACATCTTTCCATTCTCAGTTCACATCCCGAGCTGAAAAGGGTGTATCAATTTCTAACTTCAAGTATAAAAGCCTTTAAAGCATAATGATAACTTATTTGGATCTGTGACTTTTCCCAAACAAGTAAATGCCAGTTTTCTTTTTACAGTTACATTTGCAGCCCAAACGAGAATCAATGTATACGCTGAAGATAAATTTTGAAGAGAAAGGAGCTACACCAATCACAATAGAAAACCTGGATCCTAACCAGACCTTGTTGGAGATTTGCCTTAAAAACGATATTGAGCTTCATCATAATTGCGGCGGAGTTTGTGCCTGTACCACCTGTCATTTATATATTGATAAAGGAATGGATTCAATAGATGAGATAACTGATAAAGAGGAAGATTTTATTGACAGGGCAGTAAATCCAAGATTAAATTCAAGATTGGGTTGCCAGTCGCTATTGTTAGATGGAGATGGTGAAATAGAAATAACTTTACCCGACCAGACACAATTTTTAGGAGAATAAATTAATTAGCAAATATGCTAATGAAACAATCAATTTATTAAATTTTTTTTTGGCACATTTGCATAGTCGCACATCAGCACATTACTAATATTATGACTCATTTTGAACCACCGATACATTGGGCCGATCATGAAGATATTGCCCAGAAATTATACGAACGATTTGGCGATGATTTTAATGAAGGAAAAATTTATCGCATTCGCTTTACCGATCTTCTTGAATGGATCTTACAAATTCCAAACTTTGAAGGCAAAAGAGAAGAAAGCACAGAAGGACATCTCGAAATGATACAGAGTGCCTGGGTATATGAATGGCGAGATAATCAGAAATAGAATTTTGACCAACAAACTATGGACTATTTTTATGAACGTTCTTGCCGAATTTAAAAAAGTCACCACATTTATTTTTGATATCGATGGTGTGCTCACTGACGGAACACTGCTTGTGCTACGTGATGGTTTGCAGGCAAGACAAATGCATGTTAAAGATGGTTTTGGTTTGCAAATGGCAATGAAGCATGGCTATCAGGTATTCATTATTTCCGGTGGCGTATCAGAAGAATCAAAGAAAAGATTGGAATACCTCGGCATAAAAGATGTTCATATTGGTATTGCTGATAAGACAACCTTTGTGTCCGATATTCTCAAAAACAATAAAATAAAGTGGGCAGAAGTTCTTTACATGGGGGACGATTTGCCTGATCTGCCATTGATGTCGAAAGTTGGCCTGTCTGCCTGCCCTGCTGATGCGGTAAATGAAGTGAAGAGTATCGTGAAATATATATCTCCTATTAACGGTGGCTGGGGCTGCGTACGGGATGTAATCGAAAAAGTTTTAAAGGTGAATGGGCATTGGCAATATGAAACCGATGTAACATCAAAATAAATGTCTAGATGATAATTTTTAAATGATATTTATATTGGAAGCCAGCGTTAACTATGATCACTCATCTGCGAAATTATCATCTTCTCTCACTATCTTTCCTAAAATTTTAATGAATGAACCTGGTTGGGGCCTTTATAAAAATGATACGGTTGCCCAACCTTTTCTTTATTGTACTTACGCAGGTTCTTTTTCATACTGCCATTCTTGATACAATTCTTCTGCCACTTGGGACAAACCCGTCAATAGATGGCTGGAATTTTATTCTTCTTGTTGTTGCTTCTGTCTTGATCGCGGCAG
This sequence comes from Chitinophagaceae bacterium, assembly GCA_035764525.1. GTDB lineage: Bacteria > Bacteroidota > Bacteroidia > Chitinophagales > Chitinophagaceae > VBAS01. The sequence continues at coordinate 9,712 of DASTZB010000183.1, forward strand.
CTGGCTACATCATCAATGATTATTTTGATGTCAATATTGACCAGGTAAATAAACCAACTGCAAATGTTGTGGACAAGATCGTCTCCCGTCGCTGGGCCATGGCCTGGCATTTTGTGCTTAGTGGTGTTGGAATACTATTAAGTGCATGGATCGCCTGGCGGACAGGTTTCTGGTACATCCTTATTGGAAATTTTTTCTGTGTTCTTTTGTTATTTGGTTATTCAGTTTCTTTAAAACGAAAACTACTTTCAGGAAATATTCTTATTTCTTTACTAACTGCCTGGGTAATTTTAGTGATTGGTTTAGCTGAGATGGGATCACATTTGCTTACAAATATCCAGGTATTGGAAGGTGAAGGCAAAATAATTCGTATAAGTTTTCTTTACGGGGGATTTGCATTTATCAGTTCTTTGATTCGCGAAGCAATTAAAGACATTGAAGATCTGCAGGGCGATGAAAAATATGGTTGTCGTACAATGCCGATTGTATGGGGGGTTAATGCCACAAAAGTTTATATCGCCGTTTGGTTGGTTGTTATTCTTGCATTACTTGGCATTTTACAAGTATATGTTGCAAGATTTGAATGGTGGTGGGCTATGGCCTATTCAATTGTATTTATCATTGGGCCATTTGTTTTAATATTTCTTCAACTATACAAAGCAAAAGATCAAAATGACTATCATCGGTTAAGTAATTGGACAAAGCTGGTAATGCTAACAGGTATACTATCAATGATCTTTTTTTACTTCTATTTATGAACAAAATAATTCTTGCATCACAATCACCACGCCGCAAACAATTGTTGGAATGGGCAGAGATCCCTTTTGAAATTATTGTAAAAGAAACTTCTGAGGATTATCCACCGGGATTAGAGCCTGAAGAGGTTTCAGTTTATATTGCCCAACAAAAAGCGAACGCTGTACAAAAATTGGTTTCCCCAAATCAGATAATACTTGCTGCCGATACAATCGTTGTGCTTGGTGAAAATATAATTGGCAAACCTGTGCATCGTGAAGAAGCAGTGAGTATCCTGTTTGCGCTGTCCGGTGAAAAACATAAAGTGATTACCGGTGTTGTGATCAGGAAAAGTGATGAAGAAATTTCTTTTGCTGATACTACCGAAGTTGAATTTCATAAACTAACAGTGGAGCAAATAGAATTTTATGTTGATAAATATAAACCTTACGATAAAGCCGGCGCATATGCCATACAGGAATGGATCGGGGTGGTAGGAATAAAATCCATTAATGGAGATTTTTATAATGTAATGGGATTGCCAGTCAGCAGAGTAGTGAGAGAATTGCAAAAAATAAATGGCTAAATTGTTATATTGTTAAATTGAATGAATTCTGTAATTTGAAACACAATTTAGCAATTCAACCATTTAACCATCCCCAATGACTACCAAGGGTAGCATAGAACATCTGAATCTAAGTTCCCGTTTTAAGGGGACAGGGGACATTACAGAACGCCTTCTTCAATTCATCTGGCAATTTCAATATTTCAATCAAGGCGAATTGCAATCTACTTCCGGCGAGGAAATACAGATTATTTTTCCCGGAACATACAACACAAACCAAGGTCCTGATTTCACCGAGGCAAAAATTAAAATTGGTAAAACAACCTGGGCTGGTAATGTTGAGTTGCATTTGCTTTCTTCTGATTGGAAAAAACATAAACACCATCATGATAAGAATTATGACAATGTCATTCTTCATGTAGTGTGGGAAGATGATTTCCCGGATTACAATATCCCGGTTTTACATTTAAAGAGCAGGGTTGCAAAAGTTTTATTGCAGCGATATGAAGAATTGATGAATGCGCAAGGTTTTATTCCCTGCGAGAAAAGTATTCCCTTAGTAAAGCCTATCATACTTCAAAGTTGGAAGGAAAGATTACTTGCCGAAAGGCTGATAAGAAAATCTGCAATTGTTGAGACTTTTCTGGGTCAAAACGATCATCATTGGGAAGAAACATTTTGGTGGTTGCTTGCAAGAAATTTTGGGATCAAAATAAATGCAGACGCTTTTGAAGCAATGGCTCGTAGCATCCCTGTAAACATTTTAGCCAAACATAAAAACCAGCTACATCAATTAGAAGCATTATTAATAGGACAGTCGAATTTGCTGAATGAAAAATTCAAAGAAGATTATCCCATCATGTTACAAAAAGAATATGAATTCTATAAAAGCAAGTATAAATTAAGACCAATTACTTACACTCCCTTCTTTCTTCGAATGCGTCCCGGGAACTTCCCCACTATCAGGTTGGCTCAGTTGGCCATGCTAATCCATCAATCAGAACATTTGTTCTCTAAAATTAAAGAAACAGTTTCTGTAAAAGATGTTAAGAAATGGCTGGATGTAACCGCCAACGATTACTGGCATTACCATTATCGCTTTGACGAGTCCTCTTCATTTAAAAAGAAAAACCTGGGTGAAGCAATGATCGATAATATTCTTATTAATACGGTTTGCACCATGCTATTTGCCTACGGACACTTTAGTAAAGAGCAAAAATATAAGGACAAAGCATTGCAATGGCTGGAGGAAATAACTGCTGAATCAAATTCGATCACAAAAGGATTTCACCATATTGGTTTGCAAAATAAAAATGCCCATGACTCACAGGCATTGATTGAGTTAAAGAATGAATACTGTAGCAAAAAAAGATGTCTGGATTGTGCCGTTGGCAATGCACTGCTCAAAAGCAATTGATCACCTCATTGGATGACATCTCTTATAGCTTCCATTAGCAGCCTGATCAGGAGTAAGTGCTCTTACACAAGAGGTAAACAATAAAATGATCAGCACATAAAATATGATTCTCGTCTTCATAGGTTTCAATTTGACATTAAAAGTAGACGCCAAAGCTTGTACTTCAAAAGCGATTACACCTGCTATATTTCATGGGATTAAACCTTCAAGGCCTTCAAATAAAGGCTTATTATTCCTAAGAAATATTACGAATTTTAAAAAGGCAATTGTTTCCGAATTAATTCCAACTTCCCCAATCCACTTTCTGATCAATATCCGGGTGAAGGCTCAATGCTACCGGGCAAGTCAAGCCGGTATTCTTCAATATCGTTTTTGTTTTTTCGTCTGTGTTAAGTAAGCTATCAGGGATATGAAAAGTCAATTCAATTCCGCTCACACGGCGTGGATCAGCTTTCATGATCTTCAGTACGTCAATTTTCACTCCTTTCAGATCAAAACCCATTGTTCTCGCTTTTATGCTCATTACTGTTATCATGCAGGTTGCCAATGAGGTCGCCATTAGATCGGTAGGAGAAAACCTTTCGCCTCTGCCATTATTGTCAACCGGTGCATCGGTTTCAAAGTTGTTGCCACTGCGCAAATGGGTGCAGGTGGTTCTTAACTCGCCGTTATAAACTACTGTTGAGGTCATTATCGTTTTTTGCCCTAAATTTACGTTATAAACAATACTAAGAGTAAAAAGGAAAAGGAGGCGAAGGATGATTTTATTGTATAATAAATATTTTCTCTTTAAATCATTCACTCCTTTACCCATTTAGCATAAAACATCTTTCCCGTGAAGAAACTATTTATCATTACCTTCTTATTTTCATTGGGTTCTTCTTTATTGGCCCAGGAAATTCCAAAAAAGCAATCCAAAAAACAGACGCGTAAGCAAGAAAAGCAAAAGAAAGCAACTGAGATGACCCGACAAGAAGAAGAAGGCATTCTCGTGTACTCCTCACAGAGCATTTGGGGTTTGCAACTACGGACAAATGGGTATGGAGCTTTTTATGAAAAAGGCAAAAAGAAAACACCCAGGAATGGAATGGTATATGGCATCGAGTTTGACGAGATAAAAGACCCAAAAGAAGATAAACTTCCAAATGGGACCGGTGGTTTTTCATTTGGTAATCCCTATGTATATGGAAAGATCAATAATTTTTATTCTATTCAATTGGGCATCGGCGGCCATCGTATAATGGGGCAAAAAGGAAATAAGAATGGCGTTGCCGTTAGCGTTGTTTATAAAGGTGGCTTATCGTTAGGCTTATTACGTCCTTATTATATCCAGGTTGAAGAGGGTGGCAGTACTCAAACAATTAAATATTCTCCCGATCCCAAAACAGATTCTCTATTCAAATATGGTTTTATTATCGGTAGCGGCGGACTTGGCAAAGGCTGGGGAGAAATGAAATTTAAACCTGGGGTGTTTGCAAAGACAGGTCTTCGTTTTGATTTCGGACGTTACAATGAAGTAGTTTCAGGTATCGAAGTTGGTGTAAGTGCCGAATACTATACCTCTAATATTCCGATCATGCTTTATCAAAAAGATAAGCAATTCTTTTACCAGGGTCATATCGCTTTCATGTTTGGTCGCCGCAAGTAATAGCTTTATTTTTGCAGGATAATTTTGTTGCTGGCAGAATTGCTACTATTAAGCTGTTCTTGCGTCGCACTCTTGTACGTTCTTATCGCTATTCAACATTTACTTAAACAAATGACAGAACTTCCAATAATATCTGAACCAAGGCAAAAGAAACCAGATTGGCTTCGCGTAAAGCTTCCAATCGGAGAAGAATACAAACATGTAAGAAGCCTTGTTGATACACATAAGCTTCATACTATTTGCGAAAGCGGCAACTGCCCCAATATGGGCGAATGCTGGGGTGCAGGTACTGCCACATTCATGATACTTGGAAATATCTGTACAAGAAGCTGCGGCTTCTGTGCAGTAGCTACAGGCCGTCCTGAGCCCGTTGATTGGGATGAGCCACAACGGGTGGCTGAAGCGATTCATTTAATGAAAGTGAAACATGCCGTTATCACTTCAGTTGATCGTGATGAAATAAAAGACGGCGGATCTATTATCTGGTACAATACGATCAAAGCGGTCAAAGCATTGAATCCTGATACTACATTGGAAACATTGATACCCGATTTTAAAGGGGAGCAGGAAAATATCCAGCGTATTATTGATGCCGCGCCTGAAGTTGTTTCTCATAATATTGAAACTGTAGAAAGGTTGACAAGACAGGTTCGCATACAAGCCAAGTATTGGCGAAGCATGGAAGTAATAAAGATCTTAAAGCAAGGCGGCATGAGGACCAAGAGCGGCATCATGCTTGGCCTTGGTGAAGCGAGAGAAGAAGTGATACAAACTATGACTGACCTGCGTGATAATGGTTGTGATGTAATAACCCTCGGACAATACCTCCAACCAACAAAAAAACATTTGCCCGTTCATCGCTTTGTACATCCGGATGAGTTCGCCGAGTATCGTGAGATCGGATACCAGCTCGGATTAGATTATGTGGAGAGCGACCCGCTAGTTCGTTCCTCATATCACAGCGAAAGACATGTGTTTGCTGGTTTGGGGAGAAAAGAGTGGGAGAGTAAGAAATAGTTCTGAGTTTAGAGTTCAGAGTTATGAGTCCTGCTGCGGCGGGATTTTTGTTTTTATTTTGTATTGTCTGCATTGAAGGCAAACTAAATTTGTAAAGAGCTTACGTAAATCTATTCTATTTCGAAAGTAAATTTAACTAATGCGTACTATTGAAATAAATGCAAAAAATTTCAACTCGTTGATTGGATTTTATGATGAAGTAGAAAAATTTTTATTCAAAGGGGAATGTCCCTGGGGAAGAAATCTTGACTCTTTAAATGAGATTGTTTTAAATTCTTTTAATTATACAGGGAACCCCGAAGATGATGTTTCAAAAATCATTTGGATAGACTTCGAAAAATCAAAAACTGAGATTCAAGATAAACGAGGTGAACAATTGGTAATAGATATTCTTGAAGAAATATTTACCATGAACAAAAGTATAACTTTTGAAAAAAAATAGACAGATGCAAAAAAAACATTTGACAAGCTCTTTTGTCAGATTAAAAATTCGATTAAATGAAATCCTTCTCTGCAAAAGTCCAAATAATCGGCGTCAACCCTTACGTATTACTTCCGTCTTCAATTTTAAAATATCTCTTTCAAAAAGCAGGAAAAGACAAAGGAGCAATACCTGTTCAGTCAAAAATTGGCAGAAAAGATTTTATTCAAAACCTGGTGAAGTATAGCGGCAAGTGGAGATTGTATTTAAATGGGCCAATGCGTAAAGCTGCGGGAAAAGATGTTGGCGATAGAATAGATATACAAATCGATTTTGATCCCAAACCAAGAACAACCACGGTGCATCCAAAACTTAAAAAAGCATTTAAAGAAAATCCAAATGCAAAAAAGGCATTTGAAAAACTTAGTCCTTCCCGGCAAAAAGAGATATTGCGTTATATAAGCTTCTTAAAATCTGAGGAAAGCGTTGATAGGAATGTCCAAAGAGCAATTGCTCATTTAACAAGCAGCAAACCTTTTATCGGCAGAGAAAAATCATAATTTTAATTAAAAATTGCCATGCGCAAGATCATACTCCAACTAGCTGTGAGCCTCGACGGATATATTGAAGGACCAAATGGAGAATTTGATTGGTGCTTTACCGACCAGGATTACGGAATGTCTGAGTTTTTCAAACGGGTTGATACAACATTTATGGGACGAAAAACTTATGAATTGGCAGTAGCGATGGAAAGCGAAATACCTCCCGGTTTTCCAAAGATGAAAGAATATGTTTTTTCGAATTCACTTTCAAATGCAAAAGAAGGCGTGGTATTGGTAAGGGGAGACATCAAAAGCGAAGTGGAAAAAATAAAAAAAGAAAAAGGAAGAGCGATTTGGCTTTTTGGTGGGGCTGAACTTATTTCTTCGTTAATGAATCTGCAGCTTGTAGATGAAATCATTTTGGCTGTACATCCTGTTATTCTTGGAAGCGGAAAGGCCTTGTTTAAGGAGATTAAAGAGCGAACATGGTTAACGCTTAATGATCACAAGATCTATCCAAACGGACTTGTATTTCTTACTTATACAATAAACAGGTAGACCAGTGATTATATGATTTGATTTATCTTCACCCCATGCGTCATTATTCAATTATTTTTTCCCTGCTTATTTGTTCATTAAGCAATATTGGCCAATCACGAACTGATAAATTGCTCAAAGATGTTTTTGCTGCAGAGAAAGATCGTTTATTTCAATCAGTGATACAGAACCCGGAGATATTCCGTTTTCAAATTATTTATACACAGATCAATCGTGACAAGCACAATATCCCCTCCTTCACTAACTATTATTTCAACTATGACTCGCTTCAATATTTTAATCCTGCTTCTACTGTAAAAATGCCACTGGCTTTTTTATCGCTAGAAAAAATATATGGATTAAAGGAACAGGGCATAAACATGTTTACGCCGATGCAATTTGACAGCGGCTATTCCCGGCAAACTGTTTTATATAAAGACAGTACAGCAGAAAATGGGTTGCCGTCTATTGCGCAGTTTATCCGCAAAGCTTTTTTAGTAAGTGATAACGATGCTTACACCCGCATGTATGAGTTTGTAGGCCAGCAAACAACCAACCGGAGGCTTCATGAAATGGGTTATCCGGATATGCGGATTACCCGCCGCTTTATGCGAATGAATCCTGATGAGAACAGGCATACCAATCCAATTCGATTTATCAAATCTGATGGCTCGCTTATTTATTTTCAGCCACCCGCATATAATACCGATTCATTTGATTTCAGTCACATCAATAAGATGGGAAGAGCTTATATGAATGCGCAAGATAGTTTGGTCAATGAGCCTATCGATTTTACGATGGCTAACAACGTAACAGTTTATCATCTTCAACAATTACTTCAATCTGTTTTATTCCCCAATTCAGTTCCTGCAAATCGCCGATTTAATTTGAAAAAAGATGATTATGATTTTTTGTACCGCTATCTGTCGCAATACCCTTCCGAAACTGATTATCCTAAATATGATACAAGTCTTTATTATGATAGCTATGTAAAGTTCTTTTTTAAGCAAGGAAGTCATATTATTCCAGGCTATATCCGTGTATTTAATAAAGTCGGCTGGGCTTATGGTTGTCTTACTGATGTTTCTTATGTCGCGGACTTCAAAAACAAAGTAGAATTCATGCTTACGGCAACTATTTATGTTAACAGTGACGGGATTCTCAATGATGATAAATATGATTATGACAATATCGGGTATCCTTTTTTGTATAAGTTGGGGCAATGCATTTACGACTATGAATTAAAGCGGAACCGGAAATATAAACCCGATCTTTCCGGATTCAATATTCATTATGAGAAAAGGAAAGATGATGGCCGGCCGCCAATAAAAGAAATTGATAATTAATGAACCAACGACTTGCACATATTGCCATTGTTGTAAACGATTATGATGAAGCAATAAGGTTCTATACAGAAAAATTGCATTTTGATCTTATTGAAGACACTCCGCTAAGTGAAACAAAACGGTGGGTGTTAGTAAAACCCAAAGGACAAGATGGTTGTTGTTTGTTATTGGCAAAAGCTGCAAATGAAGAACAACAAAGCAGGGTTGGCAACCAAACCGGTGGCAGGGTATTTTTATTTCTTCATACAGATGATTTCGAGTGGGATTTTCAAAATCTTTTGGACAATCAAATTGAAATTGTCAGGCAGCCTTCAAAAGAAGAGTATGGGATGGTCGCTGTTTTTAAAGACCTTTACGGTAATCTTTGGGATATGATTGGCCCAAATAAATAAACTGTTATGACTTTTTACAGTGATGAAGTTACGAGATTAACCAGGTCTCTTTATCCGCATGATGATCTGACAAAGCATATCATTCAATCAAAGCTTTATATTGATAAACATTTTTCTGAGAATATCAATCTTGGTAAGATTGCAGGTAAAGCAATGGTCTCAAAATTTCATTTTATCCGGGTGTTTAAAAAATATTATGGTCGTACGCCCAACCAATATCTGCAGGAAGTAAGGATAGAAAAGGCGAAGCAACTGTTACAAAAAGGAAAGACGATCGATGAAGCTTGTTATGCCATCGGTTTCGCAAGCAAAACATCATTCATAAGTTTATTTAAGAAAATGACAGGCAAAACTCCATTGACCCATCAAAACAAAAAAGCAATTTTGAATAGCGTTTGATCAATTTCATTTTTGATTTTTGCGCCAATTAAATCAACTGAAATGAAAATCAAAGTAACAAGCGTAATGGTTGACGACCAGGACAGAGCTTTAAAATTTTACACAGAAAAACTTGGCTTTGTAAAGAAAACAGAGGTCCCGATGGGTGAGCATAAATGGTTAACTGTTGTTTCAGGGGAAGAACCTGATGGGGTAGAATTACTTTTGGAGCCAATGGGATTTGCTCCTGCAAGAGTTTATCAAAAAGCATTGAAAGATGCTGGTATTCCTTTAACAATGTTTAATGTGAATGATGTTCAAAGCGAATATGAACGACTGGAAAAATCAGGTGTGAAATTCAGTATGAAGCCAACGCAGATGGGACCGGCAACGATTGCTGTATTTGATGATACTTGTGGAAATAATATCCAGTTAGTTCAGGTGTAAAGTTTCTTTATTGTATTTGCTTCTATAATCAAGTGGTGACATGCCCGTCACTTTTTTAAATACATCGCGGAAGGCTTTTGTATCGGCATAGCCAACTTCATACATTACTTCAGAAACGGTTTTTCTTCCGGTTTCAAATTGCTTTTTAGCTGATTCAATTTTTACCCGCTGAATGTATTCTATAATTGTATTGTTGGTGGCTTTTTTAAATCTCCTTTCAAATGTGCGGCGACCAATTGCAAATTTTGAACAGAGTTCATCGACCGTGATCTTTTCCATGAAATTATTTTCAATAAACTCCTGTGCTTTTTTTATTTCATCATCATCATGAATTTTCTGTCCTATGAACATTGTGAAAGGTGATTGACTCTTCCTGTCTATATCTAAAACAAAAAACTTGGAGGCAAGGATAGCTAACTCCCTATTGGTATATTTTTCTACAAGGTGCAATAATAAATTCCAATAGGAATTGGCACCACCGCTTGTATATAGCCCATTTTGTTCGGTTACAATTTTATTGTCAACAAGATCTACCTCGGGAAACATGCTTCTGAATTCATTTGCAAACAACCAATGCGTTGAACAATTTTTTCCATTCAGCAATCCTGTTGAAGCAAGAATAAAAGCACCAAGACAAAGACTTGCTACTTCCGCGCCATTCTTATATTGAATCACGATCCACGAAAGAAAATCTTTGTTTAGTTTAATTGCATGTTCAAGATTGCCACTGATCGCAGGAATAATGATCAGGTCTGGTTTCTTGGCAGTCTTAAGTGTTGCGTCTGTATGAATTGAAAATATTCCATCGGCCAGCTTCACTTCTTTAGAAAGGCCAACCAATTGAACATTGAACAAGGCCGGTTTGCCCTGGCTTTTTATAAATTCATTCACGGCAGTAAACATATAACGTGGATCGGCTACCGCCTCAATTACTGCTGTTTCAGGAACAAGTATGGCAATATTTTTCATGATCGGCTTTCATTTTCATAAAGGTAAAACGATTCGCTGTCGCAAACAACCCCTTGGATTGACGTATTTGCACAGCGCCCATTACGGAAAGTGACAATAGTTTTGTTTCAGCAACGTACGAGGAGTTAAAAAATCAAGACATGACACATATAAACGCATATTTAAATTTCAATGGCCAGTGCCGGGAAGCGATGACCTTTTATCAACAATGCCTGGGTGGGGAATTGGTAATGCAAAAAATAGCAGAATCACCAATGGCTGCAAGAATGCCTTCAGAAATGGGTGCGAAGATCCTGCACAGCAGTTTGACAAAAGAACATCTTGTGTTGATGGCATCGGATATGATGGGTAACAATATTATAAAGGGAAATTCAATCAACCTTTGTATAAACTGCAGTAGCACTGAAGAGATCAATTCTTTTTTTAATAATCTTTCTTCGGGTGGCAAGGTTATTGAGCCGTTGCATCAATCTTTCTGGGGAGCAACATTTGGAGTACTTACAGATAGGTTCGGCATCAACTGGATGTTTAACTATTCAAAAAATTAATTTAGCGGAAAATGAAATAAAGTTATTTTTATAACCCTCAAAAAAAGATTGTTAACCAAAAAAAATATAACATGGAAACGACAACCAATGCAGCAACAAAAATTACAGTGGAAGCCACTGTGAATGCACCGGTAGAAATAGTATGGAAAACCTGGAGTGAGCCACAACATATAAAACAGTGGTGTGCTGCTTCGGATGACTGGCATGCTCCAAAGGCGGAAAATGATCTGAGAACCGGTGGTACATTCAGTACACGGATGGAGGCCAAAGATGGAAGTTTTGGTTTTGACTTCGGCGGAGTGTATGATAATGTAAAAAAGAATGAGTTGATCGAATATACAATGGGAGATGGAAGAAAGGTTCGTGTTATTTTTACCCCTACAGGTGATATCACTAAGATTGTTGAAACCTTTGACGCGGAAACTACAAATCCAGTGGACATGCAAAGAACAGGATGGCAGGCTATTCTTGATAATTTTAAAAAGTACACCGAATCAATTTGATCAAAAAACTAAATACAAATTTCTTAACTGGTAACAATGGCACGGGTCAACACCTATTTAAATTTTGGGCGTAATACAGAAGAAGCATTTAATTTTTACAGATCCGTTTTCGGAACTGAATTCAATGGGCACATTGCACGATTTAAAGATATTCCTCCACAGGAAGGTATGCCTCCGTTAGCTGACGCTGATAAAGATCTTGTCATGCACATTGAACTTCCTATTCTTGGCGGACATTTATTGATGGGAACTGATGCCCCGGAATCATTTGGGTTTAATGTGAACTTTGGAAACAATGTTCACTTAAGTCTTGAACCGGATACAAGAGAAGAGACAAAAAAATTATTTGACAAATTATCTGCCGGCGGAAAAGTTACTATGCCATTGCAAGACATGTTTTGGGGAGCTTATTATGGTAGCTGCACTGATAAATATGGCGTACAATGGATGGTTAATTGTAATGCAAAATAAATTTACATAACACCAAAACCAAAATCATGACTTCAAAAACAACCAACATTCTTTATTGGGTCTTCACCATCATATTTTCAGGATTAATGATTTTTTCATCTGTCGGAGGCATTGGCCCGACTCAACAAGTCATCGACATGTTTCATACTGGCCTGGGGTATCCTATTTATTTCATACAATTAATAAGCTGGGCAAAAATTGTAGGTGCTATCGCAATTTTAATTCCTGGTTTAAATAAAACAATCAAAGAATGGGCTTATGCTGGATTATTCTTCGATCTGACTGCAGCAACTTATTCTGGTATTGCCGCATCTCCCAAATTTGATCCTGCAATATTGGGTATGCTAATGTGGATCGTGCCTGGAATACTCTCTTATATTTTTTGGAAGAAAAAATTAAAAGGATATCCAGGATGAAAACTATAAAAAC
>DASTZB010000184.1:0-4318 GCA_035764525.1 Chitinophagaceae bacterium
GCCAGTTTATTTTCTTTTTCATCATTAACTGGTGATGCGTTGGCTTCAAGACCGATCATCGTTGCTCCTGCTGCAACTGCAGGCACAGTGATCTTTCCCAACCATTGACGACGGGAGAAAGAGTTATTGTTTTCCATAAAAAGTTTTTTTTAGTCCGAAAGTCGGTAAGACCGGAAGTCCGGAAGACTATTCTACTGTCAAAGCTTTTCTTTCTGACTTTTTTGACTTTCTGACATCCGGACTTTTAATTGAGTCATATATAAAGACTCCGGTTGCAACCCAACCTGGTTCTGTCCTTCCCATTCGGCATCTGGTCTTCCACTCAGTCGACCATCATATTTTTCACCTTTCATACCAATGCAGTAATTTTTTCCATTAACCCATGGATTTTGTACCGCTGCTCGTTTTACAGTACAGTTCCATACAACCTGTGTTACACCTGACCATCCATGTCCGCTGCCCCAGTTGCCGCGATCCTGTACACAGATCTCACCATCGGTCGTAATATTATCATACAATGTTCCTGATGACCAGCGATGATGCGGACCAATATCTGCATGTGTTTTTGCCGCGGTACAATTATAAAACACATTGGGGCCGTTTGTTCTTGCTCCTGTCACATAATCATGACGTCCATCTGTTGCTTTGCAGTTCATAAATAAATTAAGCTGGCCATTATTGCTGAAAGAATACCTGCGGCTGCCGGTAATGACAGATTTATGATCGTAGCAATTACTGTTCAGTACAGAAATATTTTTTGCAAGACTTTCTAAATTCACACAACTAAATCCAAAATACTTTGCAGTTACATTTCGTATCCATCCTTGTTCGATCTTGTTATACGTAATTGCATTCCATGCATGGTTTTCTGCAGTATCCGATTCAAATTCAGATTCGCAATACAGGTTTTCAATACCAACATGAAAAATACGTGCATCAAAACTGTATTTATAGATCTCGCCGCCGCCGTATTTTGTTTCCATTGCCATCACGACCGGGTTATCAATAAAAATTTTATTGCCTTCGATCTTTGTGATCACTCTTTCAAATTGCAGGTTATATTCTTTAGCTTCCCATTGTTTGGTGCCACCCCGGTCTTCGATCTGGTCCATCCTGAGATCTTTTATCCATTGATCAGTACCGGGGCGAAATACAATGATCTTATCACCTTTAGTGAAACCGGATGCAGAAGAAACCGTGAATGAAAATGAACCAACGGGAACATATTCATTCGTGATCTTTACTCTTGTATTTTTTATTTCGTTGATATTATCCTTTCCTGAAACATTGATCAGTGATACCTGTTTCTTTGATTGGGCAACCAGGCGGGTTCCATTGCTGTTATCACCTTCACCACGTAATACAATACCACTCGCTTCTATCTTTATTTCTTCAGGGATTTTATAAGTTCCCTTTTTCAATAAAATTGCTCCTCTGAAACCATTTTTATCCAACGGCTTTTTTGACAGTTCATCAATCGCAGATTGAATGATCGCTTCACTCGTTCCACTAGCAGCAGGCTCAATTCTTTTTACTACCGGTACATCGGGGATCTCTTTATCACCTGCATAATAACCAACACGACTAAAATCAGGAATAATATTTCCTTTTTCATCGGGTATATATTTCAGTGAACCATCTTTATTTTGTTTAATGTATTTTGATTCCCATGCGGGAGAAGATGATCTGAAAGAAAGAATAGTAACTATGAATAGAAGGGAAATAGTTTTTTGAATAGTAGAAGACGTCATAATAATTTAATCTTTTTTTACCTCACCCGATCATCATTTCTTTTATTGAAGAGCCTGCATCCCCGCTCCATATGGAGAGAGGTAAGATACACCCCGATGACCGGTGAGGTTATGAAATTCCAACTTTTTTAAGACACTTGAATGCCAATGCCAGAATAACTGAATAATTTGCTAACTGGAACTCCCGTCCTCTGCAGTAGCGGAGGAACTTAGCATTGTGCTTTCTTTTTTACAAAGAAATTGTATTAATGATGATTAGAGAACAACAAGATAAATGGAGCGTCCCAAGAAAAGCTGAACAAAGCATTACAACCGGGCTCATAAAATTCTTATGCCTTTTAATTTTTTTTCAAACTTATTCTTTCCTTACTGCCCAAACCTATAGCCTGCCCCAACAAAATGACCGCTGGTCCATTCAGCCTGATGGAAGTATTCTATGGAAGATCGATGATCGCTTACCTCATAGTGATCATATTGAAATGAGTGGTGAAAAGGTTTCATTGTGGATGCAATATGATGTAGATACAAGCGGCCGATCAAACTTTGTAAGAACAATTGTATTCCCAACTTTTCGTTTACTGCCGGCTCGTACTACCGCCCACATGATGTATGATGTAAAGGATGCTGATCTTCCACGTATTTTAATTAATGATCGTCTTTTAAAAGCAGGTGTCATCAATGCTGCAGTAGTAAGTGATCAACCAGAGAAAGTAATATCCGTCCGACATAAGGGAATAATGGAAGTACAAAGCGAGATCGGTCGTGACAGGAATGTTTTATTAAAAAGGACTTTCTTGCCTTCCGTTGACAAACCAATGGCGATCGAGAAACTGGTGCTTATCAATATCGGTAAGCAATCGGCGAAAGTTGAAATGGAATATTTAAGAAAAGAAACTTCTCCTGCTGCCAGCCGGATGAAAGAAGGACCGCATAAATTCATCATTGCAACCATCAATGATGGTGAGAAAACAATTGCGCCGGGTGATTCCGTTCAATTTGCGATCAGCTACCAGGCAGTGCGTGGCAATGAACCATTTATTGTTGCTGATCCAAGCAAAGAAGAAGCGGCAAGAAAAGATCGTATCGCAACTATTTTATCGCTGCTCCAGTTGGAGACGCCTGATCCTATGCTGAACACTATGTTTGCATTTGCAAAGATCCGCGGCACCGAAAGTATTTATAATACAAAAGCAGGTTTGATGCATGGCCCGGGCGGTTTGCGCTATTATGCTGCTATCTGGGCCAATGACCAGGCAGAATATATCAATCCATTCTTTGCATTCCTGGGTGATGAAACGGGAAACAGGTCTGCGATGAATGCATTCCGTTTGTTTGCCTGGTATATGAATGCAGATTATAAACCGATACCCAGTTCTATCATCGACCAGGGCGATGATACATGGCATGGTGCAAAGGACAGAGGCGATATGGCAATGATCGCTTATGGGGCCGGACGCTTTGCATTGGCCTATGGAAAAAAAGATTCAGCAATGGTGTTATGGCCATTGATCGAATGGTGCCTGGAATATTTAAAACGGAATATCAATGCAGACGGTGTTGTGTTTTCCAATAGCGATGAACTGGAAAATCGTTTTCCTGCAGGCAATGCCAATCTTAATACAAGCTCTCTATATTATGATGCAATGATATCGGCCGTGCAGCTGGGAAAATTATTGAACAAGCCGCCTGACCAATTAAAGAGTTATGAAAAAGAGGCGAAGCAGCTTCGTAGCAATATTGAAAAACATTTTGGGGCCACTGTTGAAGGCTTTGCCACCTATCGTTATTACAAAGGCAATGATACATTGCGGGCATGGATCACTACGCCATTAACGGTTGATATTTTCGAAAGGAAAGAAGGAACGATTGAGGCCTTGTTCTCTCCGCGGTTATGGACAGAAGATGGCCTGGCTTCACTCGCTGGCAATAAAACATTCTGGGATCGTTCCACCTTGTATGGGTTACGCGGCGTATTTGCGGCAGGTGAAACAGAAAAAGCATTGACATTTCTTCGTTATTATTCAAGAAGAAGATTATTGGGTGAGCATGTACCTTATGCAGTGGAAGCGTATCCCGAAGGCAACCAGCGACATCTTTCTGCAGAGAGTGGTTTGTATTGCCGCATTTATACAGAAGGCATGTTTGGTATGCGGCCCCTGAGTTTTAATAGTTTTAATTGTACACCCCGCTTGCCCAAAGAGTGGAATGAAATGGCTTTACGGAATATTCATTCGTTTGGAAATGTTTTTGATCTTGAAGTGGTAAGAGCCGCAGCCGGCAAATTAATTATCACCATAACAAAAGCAGGACAAGAAAAGAAATATACCATTAAAGAAGGAGTTACTCAGAAGATTGAGTTATGATAGATCGCAAAGATTGGCAATTGAAGTGCCACGGGGCATTGGAAACTGGTGGAGTATTGGTAAGTGATAATGTTTGGATAAATTGTGAATTGCAGTTAACTAAACAATCCTAAAATGTCATTACAAAATCCAATTTTCGACAATAAAACGCTAAGTCGCTTTGAAACATAAATAAATGGGGAATTCTCTTATGTTGAATATCGC
>DASTZB010000185.1:0-2308 GCA_035764525.1 Chitinophagaceae bacterium
GCGTCTATCATAAGTTTATTTCCAATACAAACTATTGTATCCTTTATATAAGCTGGTATGCGTACAATAGGATCCGGATCGATAGATACCTGGGTAATGGCGGTATCAGTATGGCAGGCTTTATACATAATGGCTTTAATAGTATATTGATTAACCGCTTTGTAATTGTGTGTCGGGGTAATTTCAATAGAATAATTACTTGCACCGGATGTGGGATCGCCAAAATCCCATTTTACAGAATCGATCTTTGTATATAATAAAGAGAATTCAGTAGGCAGGCCAAGACATGTCTTTTTCTTTACCTGGATGCCATTTTCTTTTGGTGAAAAGCTCGCCGAACGGATATAATTCACATTTATAAATTTGTATACTTTACCATATCTCAGGTAGTTCCCGGGATAACTGGCATACTCCCTGTCTCTTTCAGGAAACTCAATCAGATTAATTCCATTGTCTTTGTCCTTCCGTAAGCTGACATATATTTTTCCATCTGGTCCAAGCTGAAGGGTACGCATGATAATTAAACAAGGTCCGGGACAGCCAGCCCTGTTAGGAAAGGGGTTAACCTTGTATCGGCTTTTTTCAATATCAGCTGCTGATCCTGATTCAAGATTCAACTGGAAAATATTATGAAACTCCACACCAGTTTGATCATTCCCGTCCATCTCGTACTCATAAGACGCATAATAAAGTTTGGAGCCAGCAGGGGATATTTCAACGTCTTCTAAGAGTTCTTTTGAAGGCAAATGTAGAAGAAGAGGATCAGAAAAAATTCCTGTTTGGTTATTGAAACCATACACCAATATTTCATTTTTACTCACAATGGGAATGACCAGTTTTTCACCATTTGGTGAGAATTTAATATTACTATACCCTTCACTAAGGGTTGACTGGGGTACAGGCAATAGAGTGGTAACAGGAGTTGTGTTCGTCCCACCAGGCGACACAAGGAAGCTGTTCAATGCGCCATTGGTAATTGTAACAATCCATGTATCTCTTTGATTGCAATGAGCCGTGCCGGCCAGCATAAAAGAAGCATTATCCGCAAGCACGGTAAAATAATTAGCGGAACCTGGAGATGGGGGATAAACAATTTCACCGGCTTTGCCATTGGCGGCCATGTTGATCGTAGTGAACAAGAATTTTCCGGTATTGAGGCCGCCACCCCCGCCTACAGTGAATAAATAATATAGAGAATCATTCTCCGGGTAAGGGCAGATTAAGGGCAATACCTGGTCATCGATTCCCCAAGGCCATCTTCCCGGCGGCTTGGGCATTTCAACCCGGGATGTATTCCATACTTTTATTCCATCTGTGAAAAATAAAAGATTGCCGGATGAATCACAGATCGAAGAAGTATAATAGGGAGGTTCATCTGCTTCTATAAGCGGATTGGTAAGGAACGTAGGGGGCGCGGTATTAAAATCAAGGCCGGAATGATATCCAAAGAACCAGGTATTGTAAATTTTCTGTGAAAACATTTTTTGTTTACATATCGTACAGATCAATACTAAAAACAGAATGTATTTTTTTCTCATAGCGTAATAATGTAAAATTAAACCATTTGTGTTCACCGGCTTTTCAATTCTGCTAAAAGAGAAAAACTTCCTTACGCCGTGATGTGTGATCTCACGCATCACTTTCTGCACATATTATAAATTTTATTTTGGTGGCTTCAATGGGACGATATAACCGAACCGATCCTTCTGCAAGTAATGTCCCGCCCCTCGCTGAAATTGGAAACACATTCTATGATTTGCTGCATATCCATGCTGCTAAGATAAGTGCACATGGCGAACCATGCCATCATTGCTTTTTCGCTATTTATCGGGACGAAGCAATCTATTTTTGAATGACTATTCTTTGGTAGTCGGCTGCATTGCTGTCCTGAGCTTGTCGAAGGATTAAGCTTTTGTTGTGATGCTCCGTTTATCGTTTGGTAATTCTCTTGAGCTTATTGTTTGCCGGATTTTTTGCAAAAAAGACCTCCGGCAGATTGAAGTCGGGAAGAAAAAATATATGGCTTGTGTATCTACGGCTGAAGTACCCGAAGAATTGATGAAAGTGCAATCAGTTGCTATCGTAAAAAATAAGTGATCATCGGATCAGAGTTACCGTTCCCTGTTTTGTGACAAGTTGGTTGTTGTTAGGGTTCCTGTATTGCAATATCCAGGCATATACACCGGATGCCTGATCGGAATTCTTATATTTTCCATTCCATCCTCTATTCAATTCAGTTGTTGTAAAAATCATATTGCCATACCTGTTGAAGATTTTGAACTGGTAGTTTTTGGCAGCGCATTTTGTT
>DASTZB010000186.1:0-5344 GCA_035764525.1 Chitinophagaceae bacterium
TTTAGTTTCAACGCCCTATATGGATGAAGCAGGCTTATGTGATAGAGTTGCTTTAATTCAAAATGGAAAAATTCTTTCTATCAATACGCCGAAAGGTATTGTTGAAAGTTTTTCAAAACCATTGTGGGCGGTGAAATCAACAAGGATGCTTTCATTATTAAATGAGTTAATGCAAAAAGATTTCGTAGAAGATGTTTATCCCTTTGGAGAATTTCATCATGTGGTGATGAAGGATCAGTCAGGCGAACCATTGCTTCGTCAATTTATCAAAGAGCATAATAATGAAAATGCAGTGTTGCAGGCCACACAACCTGATATAGAAGATTGTTTTATTGCATTAATGAAAAATTAAAATGAGCAACGATAAAGTAATAACAGCAAATAATCTAACTAAGAAGTTTGGTGACTTTACGGCTGTCGATCATATCAGCTTTGATGTGCATAAGGGAGAGATATTCGGATTTCTTGGCGCCAATGGAGCTGGTAAAACGACTGCCATGCGAATGCTTTGTGGTCTTTCATTACCAACTTCCGGTGAAGCAACGGTTGCAGGCTTTGACGTATATAAAGAAAATGAAAAGATAAAAAAGAACATTGGTTATATGAGCCAGAAATTCTCATTGTATGAAGACTTAACAGTAAAAGAGAATATGGAATTCTATGGCGGCATCTATCACATGACTGATAAATTCATTAAAGAAAAGACTGCTTTTATTCTTGATCATCTTCATCTACAAAAGGAAGCGAATACGCTTGTAAGATCCTTACCATTGGGCTGGAAACAAAAGCTTGCATTTTCAGTAGCCATATTTCATGAACCCGGGATTGTTTTCTTGGATGAACCAACAGGCGGTGTCGATCCGGTAACTAGAAGGGAATTCTGGAATATGATCTACGAAGGGGCTGATAAAGGAATAACGGTATTTGTTACGACACATTATATGGATGAGGCGGAATATTGTAATCGTGTAAGTATAATGGTAGATGGAAGAATAGAAGCGCTGGATACACCATCTCAACTGAAGCAAACTTATAATGCATCAACTATGGATGAAGTGTTTTTAATGTTGGCAAGAAAAGCTATACGAAGCGAATAGCTTTTAGCTGTTGGCCATTAGCTCTTTTAATTTTTTTGACTGATTAAATCTTTATAAACTGGCTAACAGCTAAAGGCTGATAGCTAATTGCTCAAAAAATGAAACAATTTTTTGCATTTGTTAAAAAGGAATTCTTTCACATCTGGCGGGACAAGCGAACTATGTTCATCCTGCTCGGCATGCCAGTTGTGCAGATCGTGATATTTGGATTTGCTCTTACCAATGAAGTAAAGAATGCCAACATTGCAATACTCGATAATTCAAAAGATGCAGCCACTGCCTCACTTACTACGCAGTTAGATGCAAGCCGCTATTTTGCGCTGGAGAGAAACATTGTTACTTATAAACAAATAGAAGAAGAGTTTAAAAAAGGGAAAATAAAACTCGCTGTAGTTTTTCCGCAGCATTTTGGTGAAGATCTGCAGCATTTCAATAAGGCACAGGTGCAAATAATTGCTGATGCAGCTGATCCAAACACAGCCAACCAGCTCACTAATTACGCTACAGCAATCATAAATGATTATCAGAACCGTATCACAAACGATAAAAAACTCCCTTATACGATCAATACGGAAATGCGGATGCTTTACAATCCCCAATTAAAAGGTGCGTTCAATTTTGTGCCGGGTGTCATGGCGATGGTCTTATTATTAGTATGTACAATGATGACAGCGATCACCATTGTAAAAGAAAAAGAAATGGGCACCATGGAAGTAATGCTGGTATCGCCCATGCGTCCGCAGCTGGTGGTCATCGCCAAGGCAGTTCCTTATTTATTATTATCGACCATCAATATCACGACTATATTATTATTAAGTGTGTTTGCGCTTGAACTTCCGATCAACGGAAGTATCGCATTGCTCGCATTTGAAAGTATTTTATTTACATTAGTATCACTGTCACTTGGCTTATTAATTTCAGCCCGGGCTGCGTCGCAACAAACAGCGATGTTCATTTCATTGGTTGCATTATTTCTTCCAACAATTATGCTCAGCGGATTTATGTTCCCGGTTGAAAATATGCCATTGCCATTACGCATTATTTCGAATATCGTTCCCGCAAAATGGTTTTACATCATTGTGAAATCAGTGATGATAAAAGGGCTTGGTCTAGCCGGAGTCTGGAAAGAAACGTTGATACTCGCCGGCATGATGACATTCTTTTTAACTATGGCTATTAAACGATTTAAAATAAGGCTGGCATGATGACTGGATTTTTTAATTATATAACAAACTTTGGTATTTCATGGCATCGCCTATTGTGTCACTCACTTGTACTGCAACAATTCTATTCGGCAATTGTTGCAGTAGCCTGCCCAGAGCGAAGCGAAGGGTCCGTTCTTTATTCACCATTCACCATTGACCATTCACATTTATGAGAACATTAAAATTCATACTACGCAAAGAGTTTCGCCAGATATTCCGTGATCCCGGGATACTTCGGGTTATTCTTATCATGCCTGTCATTCAGTTGTTGATCTTACCATGGGCGGCAGATTATGAAATTAAAAACATCAAGCTTGCTGTCGTTGATCATGATCATTCTGAGTATTCACGTCAATTGAGAAATAAGATCACTTCATCAGGATATTTTATTCTTACTGATTACTCATCATCCTACGAACATGCTTTAGAGCAAATAGAAAAAGATAAGGCTGACCTGGTTTTACAAATACCCGATCATTTTGAAAAAGACCTTGTAAAAGAAAATGAAGCAAAGCTATTCATGGCATTAAATGCCATCAATGGAACAAAGGCAAATCTTGGCGGAGCTTATTTACGAACCATTATACAGGATTATAATAAGCAGGTTAGAACAGAGTGGATCCAACTCCCAAAATTTAGTCCGGAAACGCAGATAGAAATTACATCCTCCAACTGGTTCAATCCTTTACTGAATTATAAATACTTCATGGTGCCCGGCATACTAGTTATTTTATTAACGATGGTAGGTTCCAACCTTGCTGCCGTTAATATTGTAAAAGAAAAAGAAATCGGCACCATCGAGCAGATCAATGTGACCCCGATAAAGAAATTTCACTTTATACTTGGAAAGCTTCTGCCTTTTTGGATCCTCGGACTGGTCGTACTTACGATTGGGCTAACAATTGCAAGATTGGCATACGGGATCATTCCCGCAGGAAGTTTCCTGACTATTTATGTCTTTGCTGCTGTTTATCTCCTGGCGGTTTTAGGCTTGGGTTTACTTATTTCCACGTATTCTGTCAATCAGCAGCAAGCTATGTTGCTCTCTTTTTTCCTGATGATGATCTTTATATTACTCGGAGGGCTTTATACATCTATCGACAGCATGCCGGAATGGGCCAAATGGATAACAAGGTTCAATCCAGTTTCTTATTTTATTGAGGTCATGAGAATGGTGGTCTTGAAGGGCAGTAGTCTAGCTGATATTAAGTACCATTTACTGAAAATGGGTGGGTTTGCCGTGGTATTTAACGGCTGGGCAATTATCAGCTACCACAAAAGAAGTTGAGAAAAATCCTTTTATGGGTTTGTAAACTTTTTTATATTCGGATAATTAAATCTTACTATATGGTAAAACTTGGTCAACTACAGTCCGGCGATATTGTGATGGTAAATGATGAAGGCCTGATGCGTGAAGGAGTTGTGATCCATAAAAACGCTGAAGAGCACATGGCACTTATAGATAACGGCGTACAAGAGTTCTGGTACTCCCCCGAGGATATTTTTCCTGTTGCTTTGGATGAGGCCCAATTGATGAAGTTTGGGTTTGAGAAGGAACCCCTGGATGGAAATGCGATGAAATATAAGAAAGGCGTTTTCAGACTGGTCACCCCGGTAGCAGGAGATTTCTCCAAAGTGGACATGTGGTACCGGGAGGATAACCGCCATTTTCATATGCCCATTGCTGTTCATGAGCTTCAGAATCTCCATTCTCAAATGACCAAAGTGCCCCTGGAACGGCCATGAGAGCCTGATTTCAAGTTATTTTGGATCAATAAAATATGCTTTAAAAAGAACCGGGAAAAAAAATCCTGGTTTTTTTATTTTTAAGATTGATACTCTTATCTTTGCGCTCCCAAAAAAACTATGTCAAAACAAGCCCTGATCAAGCAAGACGGTACCATTATCGAGGCACTTTCAAATGCTATGTTCAAGGTAAAGCTGGAAAACGGGCACGAGATACTGGCAACGATCTCTGGTAAGATGAGAATGAATTATATACGCATTTTGCCGGGTGATAAAGTGGGAGTGGAGATGAGTCCGTATGATTTGACAAGGGGAAGAATAATTTTCAGATATAAATAGAAAGCTGTTAGCTGTCAGCGATTAGCTGTTAGCAAGGAGCAGATAAAATTCAAAAAGAACGCTAAAGGCTAAAAGCTAATAGCTAAAAGCTTAAAGAAATGAAAGTAAGAGCATCAATTAAAAAGCGTAGCGCAGATTGCAAGATAGTTCGTCGCAAAGGCAAGCTGTATGTTATTAACAAGAAGAACCCCCGCTTCAAACAGCGTCAGGGTTAATTGTAATAAATTCAAAATCTAAAATTCAAAATTTCATATGGCTCGTATTGCCGGTGTTGACTTACCAAAAAATAAAAGAGGAGAAATCGGACTTACCTATATCTATGGTATTGGTCTCTCTACAGCAAAATTTATTCTGGATAAGAATAATATTGACCGTAACAAGAAAGTGAATGATTGGAATGATGAAGAATTGAATGCTATTCGTCATACGATTACTGAAGAACTGAAAGTTGAAGGTGCGCTGCGTAGTGAAGTGCAAATGAGTATTAAGCGTTTGCTTGATATCGCTTGTTACCGCGGTCTTCGTCATCGTAAAGGTTTGCCGGTTCGTGGTCAGCGTACAAGAACAAATAGCCGTACAAGAAAAGGTAAGCGTAAGACAGTTGCCGGTAAAAAGAAGGCACCGAAGAAATAAGCTATCAGCTAATAGCTTTTGGCTATTAGCTTTTCATAAGACTTACATATTAATGAATCAATACCAGATCGCTTCGTAAGTCAGCAGTAGGATTGATTCAGTTCCGATAAGATCGGGATCGATTTTAAAAACAAAAGATTACCTCAGAACAAAAATTATGTCAAAAGCAAAAGAAACGCAGCAGCCACTAAGTGCAAAAGCTGCCGCAAAAAAAAGAATTGTAAAAGTAGAGGCATACGGTGATGCACACATCACAGCCA
Source organism: Chitinophagaceae bacterium (assembly GCA_035764525.1). Lineage (GTDB taxonomy): Bacteria > Bacteroidota > Bacteroidia > Chitinophagales > Chitinophagaceae > VBAS01. The sequence goes on from DASTZB010000186.1 coordinate 5,281, forward strand.
GTTTCAACAACATCATCATCAGCTTAACCAACAAGAGTGGCCAGGTAATTTCCTGGAGCAGTGC
>DASTZB010000187.1:0-8293 GCA_035764525.1 Chitinophagaceae bacterium
GCCAAACATTAAAAGCAACTCTTTGTCATAATAAATCTCAATTAGATGAATTTGATAATTTATTTAATGAATACTGGAAAAAGTTAGAGAAAGCTATTGACGCCAAAACAAAAGGAGACCCAAAAATTAAAACTGCTTTTCAGCAACAGGCATCTTACAAAGCGTTAAAGAAATGGTTGCATGGAAACGGCAATAATGAAACTGAAGAAACTGCCACCTACAGCATACAGGAAACTCTTTTACGAAAAGATTTTTCAACTGTTCCCGAAGATGAAGTGGAAGAACTGATGCAAACAATAAAAGCAATTGCAAAAAGATTAGCAGCCAAAACAAACAGGCGATATGAATTTTCATACAAAACAGATATGCCCGATCTGAGAAAAACGCTTCGGAAAAATTTACGTCGCGGTGGAGAGTTACTTGATATTGTACATCGAAAACCGCAACGCAATCGTTTAAAACTAGTTTTGCTTTGTGATGTGAGCAGGTCGATGGATTTGTATTCAGCCTTTTTAATTCAATTCATGTATGCGTTTCATCAAGTTTATAGAAGAATGGAAACTTTTGTTTTCAGTACATCCTTAAAAAGAATTACTTCTCTCTTAAAGCAGAAAAACTTTCAGGATGCAATGCAATTATTGAGTATTGAAAACAATGGCTGGAGTGGCGGCACAAGAATCGGCGAATCATTAGATTCATTTGTAAAAGGCTATGGGAAGAAAATGATCGATTCAAAAACTATTGTTATTATATTAAGTGATGGTTGGGATACCGGCAATATCGACCTGATCAAACAAAATATGAAGTTTATCCATGCAAGATCAAAAAAACTGATCTGGCTAAATCCGCTTGCAGGTTTTGAAGATTATAAACCGCATGTTTCAGCAATGAAAGCAGCGTTACCTTTTATCGATGTATTTGCCGCGGTACACAATGTGGAGAGCTTGAAAAAGCTTGGTAGATGGTTATGAGTTTTCCAACGCATCATAATCTTCTTGTGTATCAATATCAATTTTGCCTTCCGGAAATAATATTGTCGCCACATCATTCATATTTTGCTGGATAATATTTCTTGCACCGATATCTCCTTTTACTTTCGCCAGTTCGCGAAAATATTTTTTATGAAAAAGAGCAGGCGGCCCGATCGATCCTCCATAGTTACAGGTAACAATTTGCTTTGTTGTTTTTTGTTGTGTGGTTATCAATTCATTTAAAACTAATGAAGAGATGTGAGGCTGATCACAAACCATAAAGATCACGGCATCTATGTATGGTTTAATTTTCAATAGAGTCCCCAAACCCAATCTGACAGAAGAAGCCATTCCTTCTTCCCAATCTTTATTTATTACTACATTAACTTTTTCATTATTGATCTTGTTTTGAAACAGATCAGCATTTTTACCCAGAATAACAACCACTGCATCTGCCTTCGTGTTGATCGCCTCATTCACTGAATGACCCAATAAAGTTTTTCCATGATACTGCAGTAACTGCTTTGGTTTTCCCAAACGGGTTGAAGCACCTCCTGCCAGGATAACTATGCCACAACTATGCACTATATAATCCGCAGATGACAACTTAATTTATGATTTAGAAGATAGCTTTACTTTCTCAATTATCGTGGCTGATCGTGGATGGATCACCTCATTGATTGTTCGTAATGATTGAACATCTTTACCTGCAAACAAAGCTTTTATTTCTGCCAGTATTGATACAGCAATCTCTTCGGACGTTTCTGCGCCAATATCTAGACCAACAGGACTATGAAGTACAGATAATTGTTGTTCAGTAAAAGTTAACCCTTCATCTTTTAATTCATTCAGCATCCGTTCTCTTTTTTTCTTTGGACCCAACATGCCGATGTATGCTACATTTTTATTCAGCAATTGCTTCAGCATTGCCATATCATAATTGTAATTATGCGTCATCAACAGAAAAACGGTATGTTCGTCAATAGTTATTTGCTCAAGTACTAGTTCAGGTTTTGACACCAAGACCTGGCATGCACTCATAAATCTTTCCTTTTTTGCATAGTTGGCCCGGCCATCTATCACGATTGCTTCCCATCCAAGAATGTCAGCCATGTCCACTACGGGCATTGCATCATTTCCTGCACCGATGATAATAACGGCAATAGGAGGTTTTATTACTTCAACAAAAGCAGTAAGATTATGATTTTCTGAAATATAATTTTTGAAAGAAGTATTTTGATCTACCAATGCCTCCTTTGCATCGGCAAGTAAAACATCTTTGAGAACGGGTGTATGCTCAATGAGACTTCCATCTTCTTTTAATAACAAACAGGTTCCATGCTGGAGGTCTTTTTTATCCTGCAGTGAAAACAAGGTTATTAAAACACCGGTTTGTCTTTTTTCGTTTACTGCATTTAAATATTGTATTGGATTATTTGGATTTGAAATATCAATAGGCTCTATTAAAACTTGAATAATGCCATTACACCCCAAACCCACACCAAATTTTGCATCGTCATCATCCATTGTATCATAAGTAACCAGCCTGGATCGTTTTTCACTCATCACAAGCAAGGCTTTTCTTAGTGCATCTCCTTCCAAACATCCACCACTGATGGCGCCGGTGAGTTGGCCATCGTCTTCGATCAGCATCCGGGCACCGGGCCTGCGATATGATGAACCTTCCACATGCACAACGGTCGCTAAAGCTGTTTGTTTTCCAAGTTTCTGTGCTTCGCCAAATGCCTTTAATATATCCCGGATCTCTTTCATACTTAAATTTACAATTATTAAAACAACTGCTTATTGACAATGGTTATAACCGGTAAAAATAATTTCCTATTGAGTAAATTGGGTTATTCGTAACTTAATAGCCTCTATTATCAAACTACTTCTTATGGCATCTTACAATTTATCTATTAACGGAAAAATTTATAAGGTAGAAGCTGATCCAAAAATGCCTTTGCTTTGGGTTATTCGTGAACTCGCAGGTTTACAAGGAACCAAGTACGGTTGTGGTATGGCGCAATGCGGCGCATGTACAGTACATCTGAATGGTAATCCTGTTCGTTCATGCACACTACCGGTTTCTGCTGCAGCAAAACAAACTATCACAACCATTGAAGGGCTCTCAGATGATAACACTCATGCAGTGCAAAAAGCGTGGCTGGCGGAGCAAGTGCCTCAATGTGGTTATTGCCAAAGCGGACAAATAATGGCAGCTGCGGCTCTCTTAAAGAAAAACCCCAATCCTACTGACCAGGATATTGATACGGCAATGGTCGGGCATATCTGTCGTTGCGGAACTTATCCCCGTATTCGCAAAGCGATAAAAACTGCCGCACAAATTATGGCCAAAGCTTCTAACTAATCTAAAAACTGAATTGACATGCAAACCACAGATAAAAATTTATCACGCAGAAATTTTATCCGCATCAGCGGGATGACCGGCGCGGCATTAACGATCGGTTATGCAATGCCATCATTAGCAAATGAAGCAGCAGAAATTCTTACTGCACAAAAGGCAGTTGAGCAAGGTATTGAACTCACTGCATGGATATCGATCGATAAAACTGGTAAAGTAACGATCTTGAATCATCGTTCTGAAATGGGCCAAGGTTCTTTCCAGGCAGTGCCGCAAATGATCGCCGAAGAATTAGAAGTATCTCTTGACAATGTAAACATAGGATTTGCCCCGGGTCATCAAAGCAAATTCGGTAGTCAATCAACAGGGGGAAGCTCCACTGTTCGTGGTGCTTATAAAACTTTGCTTCGCACCGGCGCCACTGCAAGAGAAATGCTGATCGAAGCTGCAGCAAAAAAATGGAATGTAAATAAGAATGAATGTTATGCTGAAAATGGTTTTGTAATTCATAAACCAAGTGGAAAAAAACTTGGTTATGGAGAATTAGTCGAAGATGCGTCAAAACTTACTCCACCAAAAGATGTAAAATTAAAAAGACGTGAAGCGTATAAGATCGTTGGCAAGCCATTAGCAAGACAGGACAATCCTAATAAAATAAATGGTAAAGCACAGTTTGGACTGGATGTAAAAATTCCGGGAATGATGTATGCGGTTGTTGAACGCAGTCCACGCTTCCGTGGTAAAGTAAAAAGCTTTGATGATATAGCTGCGAAAAAAATTCCAGGAGTAAAAAATGTTGTCAAAGTATCCAGACCCGTTTTCGCTTATGAATTTGAAGGGGTCGCTGTGGTTGCCGATTCGCTTTGGGCTGCAATTGAAGGTCGCAAAGCATTAAAAGTTGAATGGGATGATGCAGGGTTTGAGCATTTAAGTACAGAGCAACTTTATGCTCGTATGAAAGAAGATCTGAAAAAACCAATTTTATCACAACGTACTGGCGGTAATGCCGAAGCAGCATTTCAAAAATCTGATAAAAAAGTTGAAGCGATATACGAAACTCCGTACGAGTCTCATAGTTGTATGGAGCCTTTGAATTGCACTGCACATGTGCAGGGTGATAAAGTTGAAATATGGGGACCGATACAAGCCCCTGACTGGATCCAGCAAGACGTAAGTGGAAGATTAAAAGTAAAGCCGGAAAATGTGAAGGTAAACATGACCTTCCTTGGTGGTGGCTTTGGAAGAAAGGCTTTCATGGATTACACATACGAAGCAGTCTTGCTTTCAAAAGAATTAAATGCACCGGTACAAGTCGTATGGACCCGCGAAGATGATACAACCCAGGGACCTTTTCGCCCTGGTGCAGTTTATGAATGCAAAGGAAGCATTGGCAACGGCAGAATAAGTTCTTTTGCTGCAAAAATGGCGGCACAAAACATGAATCATCAATGGTCGCCGGTTCCAGATAAAACTTCCTTTAATGATAGTGATATTGAAGGTTTCGCAGCAAGTTATTTTGATAATATTACTAACTACAGTTTTGGCGATGTACCCACTGAGTCACCAATACCAGTGATGTGGTGGCGTTCAGTTTATTCGTCCACCAATGGTTTTGCTTACGAAAGTTTTATTGATGAATTAGCAGTTGCAGCCGGAAAAGATCCACTTGAATTCAGAAAATCTCATTTGGGTGGTGAGAAAGGAGAACGTTACATTGCCATACTTGAAAAACTTGGTGAATTAACCAGTTGGAAAGACAAAAAGAAAAATGATGGTTGGGGTGTTGCCATCACAGAATGTTTCAGCAGTATTGTTGGAGAAGCCGTGAAAGTTTCAAAAAATGCAGCGGGTAAATTAAAAATTGATAAAGTAATCGCAGTGATGGATTGCGGCTGGTATGTAAATCCTGATATTATTCGGGCACAGGTGGAAGGAAGTATTGTAATGGCTTACGGAGCAGCGGCTGTTCATGAAACACATTTCATGGATGGCAAAGCAGTGGAGACAAATTTTCATCAATACAAAATGCCTCGTATTCCTGACATTCCTGAAATAGAAGTTCATATTATGGAAAATGATGAAAAGCCGGGTGGAGTTGGTGAACCGGGATTACCGCCGTTTGCTCCTGCATTATGCAATGCAATTTTTGATCTTACAGGAAAAAGAATTAGAAAGCTTCCGTTTAATATGGACGAAGTATAAGAGTAAAAATTTTTTTATTTACAAACCCGCATCAATTCGCTTTTGCGGGTTTTTCTCTTTCGGTCTTTACTTGTGCAGGAGTGACGATCGGATATTTATTTCCCCAGCTATTCCTTACATAATTTAATACATCCGCAACTTGTTTATCGTCGAGATAATTCAGGGGATTCATGATCGCATTATATTTTTTACCATTTACAGTTATCTCTCCCGTTTGCCCGTTAAGGATATAACCAATATTCTTTTTAGCATCTTTTAAATATGTTGTTTTTGCCAGCGGTGGATTCACTCCTTCCATTCCCTCACCATTTTCCATGTGGCAGTTCTGACAATAGAGTATATAAACTTCTTTACCTCTTTTCATACTTTCCTGGAGATTTTTATCCTGGAATTTAGAGGCTAAAAAGATCGCTGGTACAAGGGCCCCGGTTAATAAAATTATTTTTCGCATCAGTGAAGTTTTAGACAAAAGTTGAAGATCAAAAATACAGAAGATAGAATATAAATCTTCCTTAAAGGTTGTCTCTTAAAAAGAAAAAGGCTGCATATTTCTACGCAGCCTTTAACCACTCATAGGATTCGGGTGTATTTAGATCAAAATTCCTTCTTAATTATCTTCTTCTTCTTTTACTAATCCACCATTCGTATCAAATTCAGCCTTCATTTTCTTTCCATTAACTACGAACTTGGCTTTATAGGTTTGTACATTATTCTCGTGTGCATCTTCCCATTTTACATCTGTAGCTGTGGAATATTTTGCACTAAATGCTGTTTGAACCGCCGCAGGAACATCATTCTTGCTTAGTTCTTTGGTATCATTTGCATCTTTTGTATCATTATTACATGATTGTATTGCAAATAATGAAAAGCTTAAAGCCATAATGAGAAATATTTTTTTCATATACCCCGTTTTCTTTAATAATTGCAAATGTGATGCCGGAGGGATAGAGGGGCAAAAAATTACTCAGTGAGTTTAAGTCTTTCAACAAATGGTTGCTCTTTTTAAGGGAAGTAATTGTAATTTCTTTATCGAACCGCTTGCCATTTGTGATTTTACTAGAATATCTGATAAGTTTCAAATCATCAGGGATCAATCTTCACTTGCAATATATTTCCTGGCTGCTTTGTCCCTTCGTTTGATATAAATAAGTCACCGGTAGAATTAAAAGTAATTCCTTCTGGTTGTGCAAATTCATAATTACTTAATGAGTATAGTTTTTTAATGGCTCCCCCCGCATCCATGATCAATAATTTTGGATCTCTTCCATCAGTGATATACAAATCACCGTTTAATGGATGAATAGAGATACCGGATGGATTCATGGAGCCTCTCTTTTTCTTACCATTCGTTTCAAATGCTTTGTCCAGCAAGTTTATTTTAACTACAGGCTGTTGATCCATTTTCTTAGAGACAAGGTCGAAAGCATAAATGCCTTTGTAATCGTCTGTATCAGGCTCAATTCCTTTGATGGCTATTAATAACCGGTTATATTTTTTATCATAACAAAGTCCTTCAGAGTCTTGTTTCATTGTCAGAGGAGTGACAAATTCTTTTACCGTAGGTTTTGCAGCATTTAAGTTGGCTACTTCAAACAATTTTCCATCAGCACGCAATACCCATACAGTTTCACCAACAACTGCGAGCCCCTCATAGTCCCCAGCTGCACCGAATGGAATTTCTTTTTCAATTTTTGATGAAGCGATATTATAAATAAAAATTTTTCCCAGTTCATCCTGTACACAGGCAAATCGTTGCTCATCCATATAAGAAAGGCCGGATATCTCTGTCAATTCTTTTGGCAGTTCCCATTTCTTTATAACCGTGATCCCCGCTTCTGTTGATTCCCTGTCGTTCGTTTCGTCTCCTTTGTTTTTCACAGGCTTACTTTTCGAATCAGCCAAGAAAAGCATGCCATCTTTCGTATTAGTCAATAAACCAACCAAACTGGAGATTGCTACCAGCAGAATAGTTATTTTGATAAGGTTCATTTTTAATTTTCAATATTTACGATAAAGTTTTAAATCAACCGAACAAAACCAAACTAAAAAAGATAGAAAACTAAATTTCTGAACAATGGGTAAATACATCATTTCATTTGAATGATAAAGATAATTGTTCAGGGCTACAAGCAAAAAATTGAAGAGCCCAAAAATAAAAAGCCGGTTCCATTTCAGTTGGTACAGCGCAATCAATGTACCAATCATTGCAATAAGTCCGAATAGGGAAGAAGTATTAATGCTAAGATCATGATCAATTCGTGTAAGTAATAAAAAAGATGCAAGCATACAAACTGTACCTGCAACCTGGATCAAGAGCCCGTGATACTTCTTTAGCTGCGTTAATGCCGGAAACAATATCCAAAAAGATGAAAGCGAAAGACAAATTATGAACATGGCTGTTATTGCAATTGGTCTTGCCGTATTGATTTGGCCATTAATTGCTTTTTCACTTAAAAGATTGCACCAGTAATTATCTGACCAGCTATAACCGGTAGCCGTTTTATCCGCTGCAGAACCGCCGGGATATAAGAGTGCTGCAATAACATACAGGATAACAAAGAGAAAACTTCCAATGAATGGTGTAAGTATCCAAATGCTTTTTGATCTATTTAGAACCGTATTCAAGTTTTCGGAGTTGGTCTCTTAAAAATATACACCCATTGTTAGATTATTAAAATAGCTGTTCCAAATTTTAGTTAATTGTAAGATCCGATAATGATGAAGAACACCAGCATCCCTTTATTTCTTTAAATCA
>DASTZB010000188.1:0-19597 GCA_035764525.1 Chitinophagaceae bacterium
GTCCTGGCATTAGCCGGGGTTATATTCAAAAAAGTTTTCTTTTTGAATACCCAGGTCTTAAGCTTTAGTTTCGATGGAGTTCCTTCGATGTGTTCTGAAAATAAACCCATGCAATTGTCGTTATCAATCTGATTCTAGTAATAGAATCGACCACTTATTTTATTAAACCAAATTATACTCAACGTTTACATTTCCTTTAATTGCTTTTGAGTAAGGGCATGTGCTTGTCGCGGCATCGACAAGTTGTAGTGCAATTTGTTTATCTAATCCGGGTAAATTTATATTGAGTCTGGCTTGAAGAAAGAAATCTCCTTTGTTTGATGCAAGATCTACTTCAGCATCGATAACTGGATCCTGTGGCAATGATATGCGCATCTTCCGTGATGCAATGCCGATTGCTCCTTCAAGACATGCAGACCATCCCGCTGCGAATAATTGTTCGGGATTAGTACCTATACCATCAGTACCGGGAGTCGATAACCTAACTTCAAGATGACCGTCAGAACTTTTTGCTACTCCATGTTCACGACCACCAATAGTGTGGGTTTTGGCTGTGTATAATACTTTAACCGGTTGTGCTATCATTTCCATTGTTTTATTTTTTTAATGATTAATATTTCGAATGCGTTTAGCGCAATGATTTGAACGCGGCGCGAACTTCCTCAGCGAATAATTGTGGTTGCTCCCATGCAGCAAAATGTCCCCCTTTATCAACTTCATGGAAATAGATCAAGTTTTGATAAGCACGACGTGCCCATGATTCCGGTGCACGATAAACATCATCCGGGAATACGGTAATAGCTACTGGTAAAGTAATATCAAGTGTCTTTTGTGCGGCTGCACCAGTAATTCCTCGTCCCATATTTTCCCAATAAATTCTTCCTGCTGAAGCTCCACTGTTTGTAAGCCAGTAAAGTGTGATGTCGTCAAGCACATCATCTCTTGTTGGAAATTTTTCAGGATCTCTTCCATATGTCCATTGTGCAAATCCAGGATGTACTAACAACCATGCTGCAAGAAAAACGGGTGAGTCTGTGACACCATAGCCTATCGTCTGCGGTCTTGCAGTCATCATCGCATTGTACGCTGAGCTCCCCGATTTTGCATAGGCAACAAGTGATTCATATACTAACTGTTCTTCATTTGAAAGACCAGCTGGAGTTTTACCTGTTCCAAGCGCAGCTACTACTTCTGCTGGTACAGCAGATGGCAGATTCACATGAATACCAAGTAAACCATCTGGTTTCAAATGCGCCATTGAATAGCAAATCGGCGAACCCCAATCACCACCTTGTGCAACATATCGACTATATCCAAGTCTTTTCATTAATTCTGCCCACACTCTTGCTATATGCTCTGGTCCCCAGCCTGTGCCAGTTGGTTTACCTGAAAAACCAAATCCCGGTATAGACGGAATTACTACATCGAATGCATCTTCTGCGTTGCCCCCATATGCTGCTGGATCAGTTAACGGCCCTATGACTTTCAAAAATTCAAATACAGAACCTGGCCAACCATGAGTAATAATGATTGGTAATGCACTTGGCTGGCGTGATTTGACGTAAATAAAATAAATTTCAACTCCATCAATTGTCGTTACAAACTGTGACAATGAATTCAATTTAGATTCTGCTTTTCGCCAATCGTATTTAGTTCTCCAGTAATGGACAAATTCTTTTAATTTGTCAAGTTGCACACCCTGCGATTGATCAGCAACTGTTTCCTTGTCCGGCCATCTTGTTTTCTTTATTCGTTTACGAAGATCTTTTATATCTGCAGCCGGGATGCTCACATGAAAAGGTCGAATCGTTCCACTCGATTTTGTGTTTGCATAGTCAATCTGACCTGCTCCTCTTAAACACTGTAAAGTCGTCGCTACCATAAACATCATACAGATAAAAATATTTTTAGATTTTGTCACGATTTAATTTTTGAATGTTTTCAACGAACCGATTTAAAAGCTGCACGAACTTCCTGTGCAAGAATCAGAGGTTGTTCCCAGGCAGCGAAGTGTCCACCTTTGTCGACTATGTTGTAGTAGATGAGTTTGGGATAAGCCCGCTCTGTCCAATTGCGCGGTGCTTGGTACTGCTCTCCGGGAAAGACGGTTACAGCCACAGGTATGTTGACACCTTTAGGGTTGAAAAATCCACCCTTGTACTCCCAATACAGACGAGATGCAGAGACTGCCGTATTTGTCAACCAGTAAAGCGTGATATTATCAAGGATCTCATCCTTCGTCAGTTCGCCGGTAGGGCTTGAAGTGCGGTTGAGTGCTGCAATGACTGCTGCTGCCGGCTCGCCGTCATGGTCCCCATGGTCCAGCATATACGCGGCCATGCCTACAGGCGAATCGGCGAGTCCGTACAGAGTCTGAGGCCGACCCGCCATCATCTGATATATTGCAAGATGTTTGTATGTGAATGCGAGCCCTTCGTATGCATGTTTTTCCTCGGCCGATAGACCACTTGGTGTTGGTTCGCCAGAAAAAGCAGCCTTGTCGATATCGGGGGGAACAGTGCCCGGCATGTTTGTATGGATGGCCAGCAATCCGGTTGGTGCCTGTACACCCATAAAGTCGACGACAAATGCACCCCAGTCACCACCTTGAGCAACGTAGTGGGTGTAACCTAGTCGCTTCATCAACACATCCCAGGCCCGCGCCATACGTTCAGGACCCCAGCCGGTGCTTGTAGGTTTTCCAGAAAATCCATAACCTGGCATGGATGGAATAACGACGTCGAATGCATCTTCAGCCTTACCGCCGTACCTGGTAGGATTGGTCAATGGATCGATGAGCTTCAACTGCTCAATGATAGAGCCAGGCCATCCATGTGCAATAATTAATGGCATGGCGTTTCTATGTTTCGAACGAACATGAATGAAATGAATGTCCAGTCCCTCAATGTTTGTGACAAATTGCGGTATGGTATTCAGTTTAGTTTCGATCTTACGCCAGTCATAATCTGTTGCCCAATAGTGTGCAAGCTCTTTAATTGTTGCAAGCGGTACGCCTTGCGATTGATCAGTCACAGTTTCTTTCTCGGGCCACCGCGTTGCTAAAATTCTTTTTCGTAAATCAACAAGTGCTGATTCCGGAATGCTTACATGAAAAGGACGTATTTCTTCAGCAGAGCTGATGTTAGCAGAAGGGCCTTTTTGTGCACTGCTTAATGTGCCTTGCATCACGAGTGCACTTGCGACAACTGTACTTGTAAGTATACTTTTACTTTTTTTCATTGTTTGATTTTTTAATTTTCAAATCTTTAAGTAAAAGTATTCCCTGGGGCAGGCCTTTGTCAACAACCAATCAGATTGAGTGGACTAAGTATTTCCTGAAGCGGTCATATTGAAACGTGAATATTGAAAGTTCATTTAATAGTTATCTACTGTTTAATCAATTGTACTTCACATTTGATCCAGACATCTTCACTTACTAAAACTCCACCTGTCTTCAGCGCAGCATTCCAGTTTAATCCCCAATCTTTGCGATTTATCTTACCGTAAGCTATTCGATCCGTGATAACATAAGATTCTCTCTACAGATAGAAAACATAGAATTGAACCATGCTTCCGCTATTACATTAGGGTTAATCCTGAATGAAGCGATCACCAATTCGATCAAATATGCTTTCACAAAGACAGAGGACCGTAAAATCTCTATTTCACTTAGTCATATTTCAGATTCACAGATCTTGTTGAGTATTGCCGATAATGGACGCGGACTTCCTATTGATTTTGATTCTAGAATCGGGACTTCAATGGGTATGGAATTGCTTCAGAGACTCACCGATGATCTTGGGGGTAGTTTCAGCAAGCAGCTTAGAAGGAATTGTATCTGTGACAGCTTTTTGTGAGTAGTCAATTGTATAAGCACATGCGCGGTCACATAAAATCAGAGATAAAAATGATAAAATAATGGTCGTTATTTTCATGATATATTTTTCTTGATCGTTCTTTAATGTAGAAATGTATTAATGATATACAAGTTTAATTAGACTTACTCTACGCGTTCGGTAACCGGATCTGGTTTCTCACCCAAAAATTCAACCCAGGTCTTTTTTATACAAGGATAATGTTTAGCAGCCTCTGCAAGACTCATGAAAGCGATAAGGTTGTCTTCGAATCTTCTTGCCAGTTTTGTATCGTTTAGATCACCATCAGCGGTAAACGCTTTATGCGCCGTCGCCAATGAAAACATATCCGGAAAAACCCGGGCACCAAGGTGCTCAAGAGGAATTCTGAGCGACCATAGGCCGCGGTTACCACCAACCATCGAAGGAGAAGCAGACATCAATAAAGCATGGCGTTCATTGAATGGTTGTGGACGAAATCGTGAAACCCAGTCAATCACATTTTTGAGAAGACCCGGCATCGAAGCATTATATTCAGGAGAAGAAATGATGAATGCATCGGTTGCCAAAAGTCGTTTCCGGAATTCATGTGCACCGGCCGGAATTGCACTGCTCACTTCTGAATCCTGGTTAAAAGAAGGACAATCAAATTCACTCATGCTTGCAAGATCCACTTTACCATTATTCTTCTCAATTACCTGAGCGGCTAATTTTATTAAACTTGTATTCAAAGAATCATTCCTTAATGATGCTGAGAAAAGAAGAAATTGCATTTTCTCATTCTGATGGAGATGTTTTTGATCCATTTTATCCAGATTTAATAAATTCTATATTAATTAAGATTAACCTTTGAAATGAGATTGATTTTATTTTCCCAGTCATTATCTCTTGTTTCTGCCCTTGTATCAATGAATGATAAATTGGCAATTAATTCTATCCTGTTTCCTGTAGTAAGTTACATTATTTCAATCTCAACGATCGCTATTTCAGACCGGGGAACCGGAAAATTGTCTAACCAAATTTTGCAGGATTTCCTATTAATTGCAAGGATGTAAATTATTTTTCCCGTTCTTGTAAATGATCCACAATGTGATCACGAAAATGAAAGTTGGGCAGTCGTAACTGGCTTATAATCAAAAAATACTTTTATATGTGTTCCTTCTTTGGTTTCAATGCTGAAACTACCTCCCAGATCATCTGTGAGTCCCCGCAGCAATTCCATACCCATTGAAGCCTCCAACTTAGATTCAAAATCAACAGGAAGACCACTTCCATTATCATCAATGCTCAATAAGAGTTGCGAATCGGAAATACGAGTAAGCGAAATAGAAATCCCTCCGTCTTCGTTTTTTGCAAATGCATATTTAATTGCATTGGTGATCGCCTCGTTAAGGATTAGCCCTAAGGTAATAGCCGATCCATGGTTTAACTCGATGTTTTCTATATGTAGAGAAAATCTAATGTTATCCCGGATCGAGTAACTCTCGCGGAGATACTCAACCAATTCATATATATACTCAGGCATATGAATCGATGAAAGCGTTTCCGAGAGATAAAGCTTTTGATGGACAATAGACATGGAATGTATCCGGTGCTGGCTGTCTTTAATCGCGGTCAAAGCCTCTTTATTTTTCAAATAACTCGATTGAATTTCCAGCAGGCTTGCTACAACATGAAAATTATTTTTTACGCGGTGATGTACTTCTTTCAATAGCCACTCTTTTTCAACAAGTAGCTTTTCCTTTTGGTTAACCACTTTTTCGAGAGCAACATTCTTATCATTTATTTCCTTTTGCTGTTGCTCAAGTTTCATATTGCTTCGTTGCTTTAGCCGGTAGCGGTTAAATAATAATCCCGCCATCAATAGCAGCAATGTAGACAGGCCATAAGTCAGGTTTCTGACCAGTCTCGTTTGTCTCAACTGCTGCTGCTGCATTTTGGCTTCTTTATTGAGTAATACAATATTGCTTTCTTTAAAGGCAAGTTCCTGGTCCTTTTTATAGGCTTCATGTTGGATCATTAGTTGGTTTACCTGTTGTCTGGCCGTGAAACGAAGTGAAGAATCGCTGGCTTCTTTATATAATTTATAATGCGTTATGGCATCGGGATGATTTCCCAAAGAAGAATCAGCTTTGTACCACCACAGGTAACCATCTGTAAGCCCCTGGATATTTTTATATTGTTTGCAGATGTCTGCAAATCGTGGAAGGTATTTATACATTTCTTTATACTGTCCCGCAGCAAAATAGTAAGGAATAACGCTTCTGTACAGTATATGACGGTAATTGATGGCTGAAGAATCATTTACCAGCCGATGCAGTTCTTTTATGTAAGGTTCAGCTTTTTTATAATTACCGGTAAGCAGGTAAGCCTTTACATAGCTGCCAAAATAATACTCTTTAAAATGCAGATCTTTCTTTTCAGACATGAATCCGACACTTTGAAGAAAAGTTAGCATCTCGTGTTGATCTCCCAGTCGCCACCAGGAATCAATTATATTGGTAGCGATCTGCCTTGCATTTGTTGTATCCTTATTATTTAAGGCAATAGTATATGCCCGTTTAAAATAATTAAGTGCTTCATGGTACTGTACCAAACGGTAATAAGTGAGGCCAACCCGGTTATAGATGGTGCTTAGTTCTTGAACGTCCGTTTTTAATCTTTCGGCAGTTTCCACCGCCAATAATCCATATTTTAATGCATTTTGATAATCAGTACGATGATATACATAGCCGATAAGATCATAGACGCCTTGCACTTTTTCGTAGTGCAACGACTTGTAAATGGAAAGCGCCTCATAGAGTTGTTTCAATGCAATACTGTCAAACTTACGTACCTGGTAAAAATCCCCAAGATCTTTCAACACATGTGCCTGTTTCAATTTTTCGCCGCTCTCTTTGTACAAGCGTTCTGTCTCTTCTGCATACTTAATTTTATAAGTCCATTCACTGTCTGAATAAATATCGTAATAATTCCCCAGTTCCCAATAAGCACCAGCAAGATCGTTTTTCACATTATACTTTGTGAAAATGCCAATGGCACTGTCTATATATAACTTTCCTTTCTCCTTTTGATTGCCTTCGCGGTATAGCTGGGAATACACAACAAAGCACCGGGCCTGCCATACAGGTTCATTCCTGGTTAACGGTGTACTCATCGCCTGGTTCGCAAAAAATATAGCCCTGTCAAAATCATTTTTTTCCATGCCGGGTTTCCATATATACACAAGCGATGCTTCAAGCAACAGGTTGACGCGGTCTGAATCAACAGTGGCTTTTTTCAATAGTGTTTGCAATTCTGCAATGGAATGAGTGGGTCCATCCTGAGCCATTACCAGTTGAGCTGGGTGTAGTCCTATTAAGATTGCAATAAAAACTTTCAACATAACTTCTGTATGGAGCGTTTTTATAGGAGATAAATAATGAAGGTTTTTGACAGAAAAGTAATGCATTAATTGGCAACGCGTATAAACCGTATCAATTTGTGAAAGCCAGTAGTTACTTTTTCGACCAGTGCTGAGATACTTTTCGTTTATAGGATTGGAAATAAAGTTATCATTTTATTTCATTACTACGAAAATGAAGCATGGGCAGCGGTCATCGGCTTATAGTCAAAAATTACTTTTATATGCGTTCCGTCGTGAGCTTCAATGCTGAAACTGCCTCCTAAATCATCTGTGAGTCCCTGCAACAATTCCATTCCCATTGAAGCTCCTATTTTAGAATCGAAATCAGCAGGAAGCCCGCGTCCATTATCGGCAATGCTCAACAATATCTGGGAATCCGAAATATGAGTGAGTGAAATTGAGATTTTCCCATCTTCTACCTTTGCAAATGCGTATTTGATCGCATTGGTAATTGCTTCATTAAGGATTAGTCCTAATGTAATAGCAGATGCGTGGTTCAATTCAATGTTCTCTATCTGCAATGAAAATCCGATGTTTTCCCGTATCGCGTAGCTTTCTCTTAGATATTCAACCAATTCATATATGTACTCCGGCATATGGATGGTAGACATAGTTTCTGACTGATAAAGTTTCTGATGAATAATGGACATCGAATGAATTCTGTGTTGACTTTCCTTTATAGCAGACAACGCTTCTTTATTCTTAAGATAACTTGATTGGATCTCTAACAGGCTTGCGACTATGTGGAAATTGTTTTTAACACGATGATGAATTTCTTTGACTAACCACTCCTTTTCTTTAACCAATTGTTCAAGTGTCAGGTTCTTTTCATTTATCATTTTGTTGCTTCTTTGTTTATTCCGGTACTGGGTATATATCAACACCGTTACTATCAACATAACAACAATACCAGCAAGCGTAACTTTTTTCATAAAATTCGATTGGCGCAGTGTTGCCTGCTGTGCTTTATCTTTCTGTTTTAGTAATTCGATATTTTTATCTTTAGTCGCTGTTTCGTGTTCAATCTGCAATTCAGTAAATTGGTTGGTTTTTCTCAAATTATAGATATTGTCGTCAGCCATCCGGCTTAATTTGTATTCATTGAGTGCCTTCAGGTAATTCCCTTCACTTGAATCGATCCTGTATTGCACATGATGGATCTTGCTGATAGGAAATATGTTGCTAGTATCGCCATATGGTTTGCCTTTTTCAAAATATTTTTTTGTTAGATCGGGACGACCAATATCCATGTAGAAGTTTGCGACATCGAGGTAAGCAGAAAATAACTTGTCGTTATCTGTATAATCGTGTAGTGTGGAATCTATGAAAAACAGCATGATGCGATAGTACTTTTCGCAAGAATCCCGCTGATGCATACTATAATAACTATACCCTAAGACATTTGCAATATGAAATTTATTATCGCCAGACATGGGGGGATAATCACGAATTGTATTTAAAACAGCGTCAAGTGCTAGTTTGGGATGCCCAAACTTGGCAATATTCAACGTAACGCCACAAAATTGGTGGTACCAGACTCTTTTCGCCTTATTCGCCGGTTCCTGTTCAAGACTTTTGTTTAGCCATTCAAGTGCTTTTTCATAGTTGTCAAACCGGGCATAGATATTAGCCATGTTTCCATAGAAAAAATTTGAGAAGGCGAAATCACGATTGGCTTCCATTATTTCAATAGCAGCTTTTGCTTTGGAAAATACATTAACATAGTCCGACGCTACAAAATCAAGATATGAGAGAACATAATAATTATAATGAGTGTGCTTGTACCCGATTAAGTTTTCAAGTTCTGTTACATGCAGAAGCTGTTTTTTAACTGTGTCAAATTTTTGTTGCACAAAATGTATCTCGTAAATGCGTGTTAACATCTCAATCTCTCCAACTGTATCCCGTAGCTGTCGGGATAAGGCCAGCGATTCATTCAGATCTTTTTCTTTTTGATCATCGTTAAAGCCTGCATTCGATCCCCGGTTTGCCAACGCTCTGAATAATATAACCGGGTCGTTTGCTCTTCTTGCAAGCTCCACTGCTTCCCTAAAACAATTTTTGCTTTTCGCTGCATCATTACTTTGTAAATAGTATCTGCCAAGCGCTGCCAGTGCCGCATTCTGGAAATAAGTGTCTTTGGTTTTGTCTGCTTCCAGTTTAGCGGAAAGTAAAAAATGAAGGGCGGCGTCAAGATCATTCTTATTTGAACCTGATTTAAAAAGATAATAACTTCCTTTTTTCAATAATTCTTTTACATTGTTGTCAGTGCCATTTACATAGTCTTCGTCGTAATAGAGGGAATAAGGCAAATGCTCACCTTCACTCACCATAATAGCAGAACTGTCCATGTCCAGTTGACCCTGCATATTAAAATATACAAAGGAGGTTGTTAACTTTAATTGGAGGCGTTGTTTAGCTACCGAATATCCAAATGAGGTCTGAGTTTGATCCGGCTGACCAAACGAATATGTAACTACAGCAAGGTTACACGAGATAAAAAGAAGGATTAAAAATAAATATCCTGATTTCATTTGCCATTATTTATTTCTTTTCAATACCCAGCTTTTTCATTCTTGAGTTCAGCGTATTGACATTTATATCGAGAATTTCGGCGGCACCTCCCTTACCTGATATCTTCCAGTTACAACTTTCAAGAACTGACAGTATATGATCCCGTTCATTTTCCATCATAGTTTTAAATCCGTTCTTATTGCTATTGGCCATATAGGCTGCACTTTTTGAAACAGGTATTTCCAGGGATTCAATAACAGCACCTTTCGCAAGCACAATATTTCGTTGGATGGTATTCTCTAATTCTCTAATGTTGCCCGGCCAGTTATATTGCATAAGCATGTCTGTAGCTTCTGCTGATAGTACAGGCACCTGTATTCCTTCTACGATGCTATACTTCTTTAGGAAATGATTTGCCAACAACGGTATATCTTCTTTTCTTTCCCTCAGCGATGGCATTTCTATTGGAAAAACGTTAAGCCGGTAATAGAGGTCAATGCGAAAGCGTCCGGCTGCTACTTCTTCTTCGAGGTCTTTGTTGGTAGCAGCAAGTACTCGTACATCAATCTTTTTAGGTCTGCCGCCAACCGGTTCAATTTCTCTTTCCTGTAATACACGCAGGAATTTGACCTGCAATTCAAGTGGCAGCTCGCCGATCTCGTCCAGGAAAATTGTTCCCCCATCTGCCAGCTCAAACTTGCCTTCCCTTTTAGTGATGGCTCCTGTAAAAGAACCTTTTTCATGACCGAACAGATCAGATTCGATAAGATTAGTTGGTAGTGTACCGCAATTAACAACGACGAACGGCTTATTACGCCTTGCTGAAACTTTGTGGATTGAATGTGCGATCAATTCTTTTCCTGTACCACTTTCGCCAAGTATTAGCACAGAGGTATCTTTTGAACCAACCATCTTAGCCCTTTCAAGTGTTTCGAGAAATTGTGGGCTTTTACCAACAAGGTGACTGAATTCAACAGGAAGTACAACTGGCGCAGTTTTTTCTGATAATGGGATATTAATTTTTTCAGTCGGTCGATTTTTGTGCAGGTACAAAGCAACATCCAGCATGATCAATACATCCTTCGCACGAAAAGGCTTTACCATAAAACCATAAGGCTTTGTTGGCTTTGCCTCTTCTAGTATCTGTCTGTTCGAATTGGCAGATAAATAAACAAACGCCATATTTTTTTGATTGAGTATTCTGCCAAGATCAATACCAGTGCCTTCCCCCTGCAGAAAAATATCAACTAATACCAGATCAGGTTTTTCTTTTTCGATTATTGATAATGCAGCATCAACTGATCGTGCAATGGAACAAGTGGAATATCCTGCATTAATTAATATTACATTGAGACTCTTCGCCTCAATAAATTGATCTTCTACTATAAGAATCTTGGCTTTCAATGAAAAGCTTTTTGATTTTTTAATTGCAAATAAATTTACAACAGTTAACTGTCCAAACCATAAAACATTCCTTTTCAGAATTTCCATCACGATCTTTTTCAATAATTATTGATATATCAATATTTTTTTTTGCCTGCAAAAATCAAAATGTTGCAAATGAATTATCTAAAATACCGGCATAGACTTGGTGTAATCGAAAAAGAATTTTTAATAAAGAATAAGAAAATGAAAAGCGTGAACAGTCTTATTACAATCACAAATAACTCAAAAAAATATTTATGAAATATTCCTATCAATCAGGAGAAATGCTTTTCACAAAGTATCCCATCCTGTGTCTGCGTCAGAAAGAACTGGTAAGGTGGCTTGAAACAACAGCACAGTCAATACTTGGACATCAAAATGAAAAAGCAGAGAAAATAAAGCTCCGGACATTACAGGAGACACCGCCAATTTATCTGTCATGAAATGGAGCAGGAAGCGATTGCTTATAAAGAATAATAGCATACAAATAAAAAATTATTGGATATGAAAAATTATGAATCACTCATCGATGCATTGAATGACTTGAAGAAAAGAGGCTATGATGCCGACTTTGAAGTTCAATCAAATTGCCTGTACTGTAACAATCTCGATATGCGGCTTTACGAAGAGGAATTTCATGTAGACGAAGTCTACCAATTCGAACGAGATTCTAATCCGGATAATAATACTGTTGTATATGCGCTTACATCTCCTACTGGTCTAAAAGGTATTATTGTGGATGGATCATCACCAGGTAATATCAGTTCTGCTTTGACAAAGAAACTGCAAAATCATCTGACGTTCAGGAATGATAATTAATCAACAATTAAAAATGTATTTCATCATGAAAAAGAATATAACCCGAATAATACCACTCATCACATTATTCATAAACATAAATACATTAGTTATGTCACAAACAAGTAAACCTGCAAAAGCAGAAAACGATCCCCGCATTTTCAGCGAGGTAAGAAAGTTCCTGGCGGCACTTAATTCAGGAACGGGAAAACCAATGGAGCAATTGAGTCCCGAAGACGCAAGAAATGTATTAGTTGATGCTCAAAAATCGGTGACGGTCGATTGTACCGGCATTGATGAATCTGAAAGAACAATTGTGCAGGATGGGGAGAAAGTCAGGATACATATTACAAAGCCCGAAGGCGCTCAACCGAATGCGCCGGTGTTCATCTTTATTCACGGTGGCGGATGGGTGCTTGGCGACTATCCAACTCATCGAAGATTAGTAAGAGACCTGGTAGTAGCAAGCGGTGCTGTGGCTGTATTTCCTGACTATACTCCTTCCCCGGAAGCACATTATCCTGTTGCTATTAACCAGATCTATGCTACTATGAAATGGGTATCT
This sequence comes from Chitinophagaceae bacterium, assembly GCA_035764525.1. GTDB lineage: Bacteria > Bacteroidota > Bacteroidia > Chitinophagales > Chitinophagaceae > VBAS01. Next base: position 12,563 of record DASTZB010000188.1, read on the forward strand.
GATCATGGCGATGAAATAGGTGTTGATGGAAGGAACCTTGCAGTTGTCGGTAATAGCGTAGGAGGAAACATGACGGCCGCAGTGGTTTTGATGGCGAAAGAAAAAAATGGTCCAGCTATAAAGCTCCAGGTAATGCTATGGCCCGTGACTGATGCAAATTTTGAAACCGGTTCATACAAAGAGCTGGGAGAAGGAAGATTCCTTACCAGAAATATGATGATGTGGTTTTGGGATAATTATTTGCCTGATAAAAAAGCAAGAAAAGAGATTTTTGCTTCACCACTACAAGCAAGCCTGGGACAGTTGAAAGGTCTTCCGCCCGCATTAATTCAAACAGCAGAAAATGATGTACTGAGAGATGAAGGTGAAGCGTATGCCCGCAAGTTAAATGAAGCAGGAGTTCCTGTAACCTTAACAAGGTATGGAGGATTGATCCATGATTATGGTTTATTGAATCCACTTGCAACGGTGCCCGCTATTAAAACAGCATTATTACAAGCAGCGGCTGTTATAAAGCAAGCGCTGAACAGTGATTCTTCTTATGCTAAGGACAAACCCGCTTTTGAAAAAGTATCGGTTTTCCAATAACAACAAATTATAATCATAAAAAGCTTAATTATGAAAATAGTAGTAATCGGCGGCAGTGGACTAATCGGTTCAAATCTCGTCAACAGACTTCTCAGGCTTGATCATGAAGTGATAGCTGCATCACCGAACACAGGTGTCAACACTATTACCGGTGAAGGTCTTGGTGCCGCTATAAAAAATGCAGATGTTGTTGTTGATGTTTCGAATTCGCCATCATTTGAAGACAAAGCAGTAATGGAATTTTTTCAAAAGTCTACTATGAACTTACTCGCTACAGAAGTTTATGCAGGAGTGAAGCATCATGTTGCCTTGTCAGTTGTAGGTGCTGATCGTCTCCCGGATAGTGGTTATCTCCGCGCAAAAGTGGCGCAAGAAGAGCTGATCAAAGCATCCGGCATTCCTTATAGTATTTTGCGTTCCACTCAATTCTTCGAATTCGCGGATAAAATTGCGAAAGCAGGCGTGATCGGTAATGAAATTCATATTACTCCGGCCGAATTTCAACCAATAGCCTCGGATGAAACAGTATCGGCATTAGTCGATATCGTAATCGGGGCGCCATTAAATAGAATTGTTGAAGTAGCAGGTCCTGTACGTATGCCAATGAGTGAATTCATTCGCTATTACCTGGGCAAAACTGAAGATTCACAACAGCTGGTAGCGGATAAGCATGCACTATATTTTGGTGCCGAATTGAATGACGAGTCATTAGTACCTGGAAATAATCCACGTCTTGGAAAGATCAGATATGAAGATTGGTTCGCCAAGCAATTAGTTAGTAAGTAGTCGCAGACAACGTTTCCAAATTAGTTTTTTGAGCACTGCCTTTTGTAACGTAGATGACGGGTGTCAGTTCGTTGAGGCGGCTGTAAAGGGCGTGCACTTTCCATCCGTTCGTGCACGGGACAACCTGCCTGCCAGGCAGGCCCAACGTCGGCGCGGCATCACCGCGAAAACCGATCAGCTACACAACGATTCAACAGGCAGCGGGGATCATGATTATTTAACAATAAAAAATTTCAAGATGAACACAGACCCATTTCCTAAAAAACAAGAAACTGATAATAAATCAGAGGCGATCGAGAAAAGTATAGATATATACGAGCATGAAATAAATATTACAGAAGGTAGTGAATTCCTGGATGATGCCATTCGAACGAAAGACCAGCCTTTTGAAGACTCGATTGTGAAGAAAAACGAATAAACATTTTTAAACAACAAAAATCAAATTTTATGTTTTCTATGAAACGAGAAGACATAACCTGGTTATCAACTTTAAAAACATAAATAATATGGCAAAGTCAAAAATTATAGTCCTTATACACGGAAATTTTGTGAATAACAACAGTTGGGCGGAATGGAAACGCTACTATGAACAAAAAGGTTATAAAGTTTATACACCTTCAAACCCCGGACACGAAGGCGATCCTACCAGGCTGAGAGAAAAAGTACATCCTGACCTTATTAAAACCGGGTTCATAGATGTTGTAAATAATATCGATCAACTGATTAGTACTTTACCTGAAAAGCCATTAATTATTGGTCACTCTATGGCAGGGATGGCTGTATTGAAATTGGTTGAAATGGGAAAAGCAACTGCGGGGGTAAGTATTGATGGAGCACCTCCTAAAAATGTTTTTCCTCCCTTTCAAACGCTAAAAAGTGTGTTACCAAGCTTTGGTTTTTTTTCTTTTAAGAAATATTTTATGGGTAGTCGCAAGTGGTACGATTATGCATTTTTCAATACAATACCTGGAATAGAGAAAGAAAAGGCATTTAAAAAATTTATCGTGCCTGAAAGTTATAAGGTCAGTCGCCAGTTGGTTTTAAATTCTTTTTCAAATTTAGATTTTAAAAAGCCCCACGTCCCAATACTGTTTGTTGGTGGCGGCCGCGATCATCTTTTCCCATCCAGTCTTACACAAAAAATAGCCGGCAGGTATAAGGATCCAAATAGCCTGGTTGACGTAAAAATATTTGAAGATAGGAGTCATTTCACTTGCGGGGAACCAGGTTGGGAAAAAGTAGCAGACCATATTTTAGATTGGTATGAATCTCTCAGGCCGGCTGAACGGGTAATGCCGAGGGTCAGCAACATGCAACATTTTTAATCAAAATCAAAAAATAAAATTTTATGTTTACTATCAAGCAATTTTTTTCAGCTGCATTTATTATAGCGGTCGCTATCTCTGCTGGACCGCTCGATGCATCCTCTCAATCAACTGTTAAAGGAGTAAAAAATATCGTACTGGTTCATGGCGCATTTGCCGATGGCTCCAGTTGGGCAAAGGTCATCCCTTCGCTGCAGGCAAAAGGCTACAATGTTATTGCCGTACAAAATCCTTTAACTTCTTTGGCCGATGATGTTCTTGCGACAAAGCGGGCCATCGCCCAGATGGATGGCCCTGTATTACTGGTTGCTCATTCCTATGGTGGAATGGTGATTTCCGAAGCTGGAAATGATCCAAAGGTGATTGGTTTGGTCTACGTTGCCGCATTGGTTCCTGAAGCAGGGCAAAATGCGAATGCCGTTAATGCCTCGATGCCTTCAACGGGAGTTGAAAAGGAATTCAAGGTCAGTGCCGATGGTTTTGTATTCCTGTCCGGGAAAGCAATCGAAGAAAATTTCGTACCCGATGCTTCACCGGTAGAAAGAAAACTAATATATGCTACGCAGGTGCCATTGGCTGCGTCAGCCGGTGAGGAGAAAGTGCCCAGTCCCGCATGGAAAACGAAACCGTCATGGTTTATCGTCGCAGCAAAAGATAAAATAATTAACCCTGACCTGGAACGATACAAAGCAAAGCTGATCAAAGCAACTACGATCGAGCTGAATTCAGGTCATGTTCCAATGATATCTCAGCCAGATAAAGTAACGGCGTTTATCATCAGTGCAGCAAAAACATTGTGATTGCCATAATATTTGAATGCCTTTGGTCCGGACAAAGGCATTCTTTATTCCCTTTTTTGAAAACGAATGTTCCCCTGGAAATGCATGCATCAATAAAAAAACATTGTGAGTTTAAAATACGATAAGAAATGACAAACATACTTTTCAATAAGAAGCACCTCAAGGAATATGCTTTATACGGAAGTATCGCAGGAATATTTCATATTGGCTCGGTGTGGTATTTTTTGAGTAAGTCAGCATATTATCCAGCACCTATACTTTTTTTTGGATCGATCCTTTTCATGTTTGTTATAATGGTCTATGCAGTAAAGTTAACAAAACGCCGATCTGACAACAAGAGTACCTGGGGTATGATTATCTCCGGACAAATAACTGTGGCTTTTGGAATTGTTATTTCAGTGATTTGTTCATTTATACTATGCAGCTTCTACATACCTGGTTTTATAAATGGCGCTGGCGCCGTCGGCATTTTCCGCAGTGCCGCCAGTCGCCTTAATGTAAATCATACAGGAACGATAGAGTTAATTTTCATTACTGCGACATTTGAGAATTATGGAGCCGGAGCTTTTATTTCAGCAATGATTGCGTATGCTCTTAAACCAGATCAAACTCAAGATTTGACCCCTGAGATATTTGAGGAGCCGCCGGTTAAAGACTTGTCCTTATAGGAAGAAGTTGAAAAAAGAAATAATCGCGTACGTATGGTTCATTTTGCGATCAATTTTTAATCATTTAATCTTAAAAAAAATGTATAAGCTTACTCTTACTACCATCCTCTTTAACCTAGTGTTTGCTGCATGCGGCAACGACAAGCAACCTTCATCAAATACTGTCGCAAAAGAAATGAAAGGCGACATCAATATTGACCAGTTGACGGAAGAGCGGTTAAGACGCATGGATTCACTCGATTTCCAATTTTACAGCAATCAGGTTTGGGATTCTCTTGCTATCAGTCATGACGCTGATATAAAAGTTTACTACCCCGACGGTGCCATTACTACCGGGTTATTTCCCCAACACATAGACATGTTGAAACCGATGTTTGTTTTTTCCCCCGATACAAAAGCCATATCACACCCTGTTAAATTCGGTACAGGAGACTGGACTTGTGTAATTGGAGAAGTGGAAGGAATTTTTTCTAAAGCTATGCCAGTTGGTAATGGTAAAACAATTCCCCCAACAGGAAAAAAATTCAAATTCAGCATGTGTACAGTTGGACACTGGAAAAATGGAAAAATGATCGAAGAGTATCTTTTTTGGGATAATCATGCTATCCTGAAGCAAATAGGTTTGAGTAACTAATGCATCTTTCCCTTTTGTTTGGCTGCTAAAGTTAGAATAAGGTATGAGTCGGAAATTATAAGTACAACGAGATAAAAAATTATGCATATTGGAAAATCATACAAACTTAGTGAGCTTCTTTACTGGACGAGGAGAAATATTTTTTTACTGGTGATCCTGGGCATTATTCCTACTGCCCTTTATCAACTGTTTGATTTCACCTGGCTCGCTATTCCTTTTACCATTATTGCTTTGCTTGGTACAGCAACAGCATTCATTATTACATTCAGAAATCAGGAAACATATAATCGTACCTGGGAAGCACGGCAAATATGGGGAGCTACAATAAGTGCCAGTCGTTCATGGGTAATGATGTGCAGGGATTATATAGATAAAATGGATAGGTCAAAAGATCTCATCAATCGACATTGTGCCTGGCTTACGGTCTTGCGTTACCAGCTAAGGGCACCCCGGTATTGGGAAAATATAAATGAACATTATGCTAAAGAGTACAAACGAAATTATTCTATTCCTGAAATGGAAACTCCCCTGGAAGAGGAATTGAAGAAATATATTTCCCAGGCAGAGTTAGATTCTATTTTATCTGCTAATAATATGGCAACGCAATTACTGAGTTTGCAAAGCCATGCACTAAAAGAATTGCGCAATGATCATTTTCTTGACGAATTCAGGTTTTTAGATATGCACAGTGCATTGAGAGACTTTTCTGATCACCAGGGAAAAAGTGAAAGAATAAAAAATTTTCCATATCCAAGGCAATACGCCACCATCAACAACCTTTTTGTAAAACTATTTTGCATACTTCTCCCATTTAGTTTACTCGAAGAATTTGATAGACTCAACAGTCATTCAACTGGCATTTTACATGGCCAAATGGTTTGGCTGGTCGTGCCCTTTAGCGTTTTGATTTCCTGGGTATTTACTTCTTTAGAGCAGGTAGGACAAAGCACAGAGAATCCTTTTGAAGGTGGAGCTAACGATGTGCCGATCTCACAAATGAGTCGAAGCGTTGAAATCGATATAAGACAAATGCTTGGTGAAACAGATCTCCCATCTCCGTTCCCAATCGTGAACAATATTATTTTATAAGAATATAAAACGAATTATAATGGAACATACAATTGGCATCAAACAGGAAAATCTTTCTAAGGTCACAGAACAATTGAACACCTTTCTCGCAGATGAGTATTTGGTTTATACTAAAACAAAAAATGCTCATTGGAATACTGAAGGGCGGGATTTTTATGACAAGCATAAATTTTATGAAATGCAATTCGAAGAATTGGATAAAATAATAGATGACTTGGCGGAACGCATCCGAACATTAGGTCACTATGCTCCTGCTACATTAAAACAATTCTTGCAGCTTACTCACCTCACCGAAGCACCTGGCGATATAAAAGAAAGTAGAGACTTTGTAAAAGAATTGCTCGCAGATCATCAAAGCATCATTATACATTTCCGGGAAAACATAGATCGCTTTGCTAATGGCTTAGGTGACCAGGGAACGAGCGACTTTATCACAGGTATAATGGAAAAACATGAGAAAATGGCCTGGATGTTACAGGAGCAACTGAATAAAATTACCACTCATTAATTTTTTGATCTCTCAAATATTACGTTATGATTATTGCAATAATATCTGCAAGTGTAAGAACCGGAAGAAGAAGTCACAGAATGGCTCTGTTTTTCAGAAACTTTATTATTGAAAATCATTTAGCTGATGTGGAGCTGCTTGATCTGAACGAATACAAGTTTCCCATTTTTGAAGAACGATTAAGTAATATGACAAACCCTGCACCCGGAGCATTACAATTTGCAGAAAAAGTTAACAGTGCTGATGGTGTGATCATTGTAACGCCGGAATATAATGGCGGTTATCCTGCAAGTCTAAAAAATGCAATTGATCTTTTATATAAAGAATGGAAAAGAAAACCGGTAGCGTTGGCTACTGCTTCGTACGGACAATTTGGAGGCGCCCAGGTAACGACCTCGTTGGTATTCACTCTTTGGAAAATTGGAGTACGACTGGTACCGGCCATGTATCCCGGACCAAACGTCCAGGACACTTATACCGACGAGGGATTTCCTGTAAACAAAAATGAGACAGAAAAAAGAGCAAAAATATTTGTTGACGAATTATTGTGGTATATGACTCAGCGGAAAGAAATTGCGAAGTACAGTTAATAAAGCAATCATAATGTTGGCCCAGGGAGAGATGCCTAATTAACTAC
>DASTZB010000189.1:0-2713 GCA_035764525.1 Chitinophagaceae bacterium
TGATCTGCTCAAACACTTTTGCATCTCCCACTAAAAGAGGTTTGCATATTTCATGAATTGATCTTTCCTGCAATGCTTTTACCGCTATCTCCGGTCCGATGCTTGCGGGGTCACCCATTGTTATTGCTATAATTGGTTTACCCCCATCTTCAAAAGAGGAGTTTTTTAAAACTTCCATTTTTTTGTCACTCATGCTTTTTCTTTCAAATCGTAGAAAGCCTTCTTTAATTTATTGTCTTCTTGTTCATCCAATGGTTGCAATGGTGGCATTACTACTGCTTCACACAAACCTTTTTCTTTCATCAACACTTTTAATGCCCATAGACTTTCGCCTAATGTTCTTCCGGTTTGATATATGCTACCATACATGTCACTTAGCCTCTGCATTTCATAAGCCTTCTGATGATCACCAGATTCAACTGCTTCTAACATTTCTGAATAAATTTCCGGAATGATATTTCCCGTGCTGGGTATTAAACCATCACTTCCATTGATCAATGCTTCCGTCGATTTTGCAGACCAACCAAGGAAATGTCCGAAATCATCACGATCCTTCCATAACTCCAACGATTGTTTCAATCTTTCTTCATCTCTTTCTGAATCTTTGGTTGCAATAACATTCGGATGATGACTTAACTCTTCTATTATTGCCAAGGGGATACTCATGTGAATAGTAGCAGGAATATTATAGACAATCAATGGTAATGCGCTATTATCCGCTAAATACTCAAAATGTTTTTTCATCTGGCTTTCTGTCAATGGAAAATAATAAGGTAATGTGGCAGCAACGGCATCGACGCCATTATCTGCGCTGAGTTTTGAAAATTCGACTGACTCACTTAATACATTTGAAGAAATACCAACATATAGAACTGTTCCTGGCTTTTTATTCCTGCCGGCTTCTTTTATATATTCAGCTTTTAATTCTACAGGTAAAGACGCTGACTCACCAGTTGTTCCCAATATGAATGGAGAGACGCTGTATTTATAAAAGCTATCAAATATCTTTTTGACAGCTGGTTTATCCAGCTTATAGTCTGCAGTGAGTGGGGTAACCGCTGGTATGATCACACCATAGTATTTTTTAGTCTTTTTCATTCGTAAGCAGCTTTATATATATCAATAGCATCCTGTTCAGTAATTTCTCTTGGATTATTTTTTAAAAGCCGTTGGATCTTCATCGCATCCGCCGCCATTCCCGGAATTGCTGATCCAGGCACATTAACCTCCTTCAAAGTGGCAGGAATCCCGCAGGCCTTGATCAGCTCGTTTATTTTTCTAACTCCAGCACATGCAGTTGACTTGTCATCAGTTTTTCTTTCGCAACCCAATGCAATTGCAACATCTGCATACTTTTTTGTGGCAGCAGGAATATTATATTCCATTACATAAGGCAATAACAATGCATTTGACAGCCCATGAGCCAAATGAAACATACTTCCTAATGGATAAGATAAAGCATGCACTCCTGCTGTATTTACGGGTCCTAAACAAAAACCACCGAGCAAACTTCCCATTGCCACTTTTTCTCTTGCTTCTTTATTAGTTCCATCTTTAACTGCTGTAACAATATTTGCAGCGATCAATCGCATGCCTTCAAAAGCATACATATCGATAAATGGTTGAGCAAACTTGTTTGTATAGGCTTCGAGACAATGGGTTAATGCATCAAGTCCAGTGGCAGCAGTAATTGCGGGAGGAACAGATATAGTAAGTAAGGGGTCAACATAAACAATATCGGGAACAAGAAAAGGACTGATGATGCCTTTCTTTTGATTATCGGCATCATCAACAAGAATTGCATTGGGTGAAACTTCACTGCCTGTCCCGGACGTTGCAGGTACACAGATCAGTTTCTTTTTTCTGCCTTTTAATAAACCAATACCCACATATTCTTTTAATTCCTGTTCATTATCCAGTTGAGCCGCTATCAGTTTAGCAATATCCAATACACTTCCACCACCGATCCCAATCACCACATCAGGATTGAATGATGTTACTTTCTTTATCAATTTTTCAAAGTCACTGAATGAAGGTTCTGCGATAATTGACGTATCCTGTAAAACTTCTATTTTATTTTTTTCAAGTGTGCTTACAAGTTCGTTGATTGCAGATCTTAAAGGGTCGATCGTAGCAATAAAAACTTTAGAAGGCTTTAGCTGCAATATATCCTCCGGTAATTGTGCTAACGTTCCATTGCCAAAGACAAGTTTACCAGGAAAAAATATTTTTAAATGATCAGCAAGCATTTTTGTTCTTAATTAAATCATTTCACCAGGTAATATTCTTTGTTATGAGATGTCAGTTTCTCGATCGTTACTGGCTTTATATCGAGGCGTTCACACCAATGCAAAAAGCTATCGTGAATATCATCCAAAACCTTTCTTTGCTCAGGAGTCAGTTGAAACGCTGTAGCACGACTGATCGTCCTTACCGGCAACCCTCGTTTCTGCAAAAAGTATTTTGCACTCATCGGGTAAGCAATATGGATCAACGGATCCACTTTTGTTAATTCAGATTGCAACCAGGCCACTTCATCTTTCTTTGAGGGATCATTTGCCTTGTCTGTCATCCACACCATTATCTCGGGATAAAAATTTCCCGAAATAGACGACATACCTTTTGCGCCTTGCTGTAAACTGAACATTGCATTGGGCGTATGTGCATCATAGAATTCAAGTTTGCTATCTGCTTCTTTTAAAATATCAAGTTT
>DASTZB010000190.1:0-8489 GCA_035764525.1 Chitinophagaceae bacterium
TAGAAATTTGAGAGTATGATCGCTCAACAATAATGGTGATTTATAATATTTGGTCAGGCTTTCAATCCTGGCCGCAGTGTTCACCGTATCTGAAATAGTAGCGGCGTCCATTCTGAATTCATCTCCGGTAATACCCATGATCAATGAGCCTGTATGCATACCAATGCCAGCCCGGATACTTGGAAGACCAACTTCTTTTCGTTCTTTATTTAATTCATGAACCGCTTTTTGCATGCCAACAGCAGCACGCAAAGCATCTTCAGGATTCTCAGGAAAGATCGCCATGATAGAATCACCAAGATATTGGTTGATAAAACCATTATTTGATCTTATGACCGGTCCAAGTCTGGCATTAAATGATGAAACGAAATGAAAATTTTCTTCTGGCGTCATCTTTTCAGAAAGCGTAGTGAAGTCACGTATATCGGTAAATAGGACTGTAACGATTTTTTCAACCTGGTCACCAAGTTTTACATCTGTCAATGTTTCTTTTCCTAATGATTTTATAAATTCATGAGGTACAAATTTCTTTGTCACTTCATGAATACGCAACATGGCTTCTTCTCTTTCTCTTGCTTCACGAATATTTTTTTCATACAGCATGGCGCTTTCAATAGCTGCAGAAGATTGCAAAGCCAGTGTCACCAATAATTTTAAATGCGCAGCTGAATATTGTTCAACTTCTTTTCCTGCAAGAATAATGGCACCCATGATACGATGCTTTACTTTCATTGCAGCATAAATAAGTGAGTGCACATCATTTTCAATTATCCCTTTCTCTTTTAATAAAGAGAGATCAGTGATAATTTCAGATTGGCCGCTTAACCCGATCTTTAATAGTATGCCCGGATTATTTCTTAGACCTTCTTCATTAAAAAGTTGTTCTCCTGATTTTGCAGGGACCATTAATTGTTTTTTTTCTTCGCTCCATAATACGATCACGCCACTATGTGAAGGAATGGAATGTATAGCCTGCTCAAGAGTAAGCTGGGCAATAACATCTGGATCAATTGTCTGCGTTAATTGTTCAGAGAAATTATAAATGACATTTAACTCCTGGTACAGATTAAGTACTTCTGTTCCCAACTTCTTTTTCTCCGCTTCTTTCTGTGCTAAATATCCAAGAAGGTTTGCAATTATTATGGATCTTTCATCTCCTTTTACCCACCCGATAATTTCATTTTCGAGATTTACAGGAAATGAAGATTGCGATGTGCCTGATGGATCACCCAATAGCAATTTTCCATTTTCATCTTCTATCCTTGTTTTCTCATTCAGTTGACTCATTAATGAAAGGACAGCAGCATTAATTTCATTTTTCTTACCGACAATATTTTTTAAACTAACTCTTGCCATAATTTATCAGCTATGATGGTGTTGCTTGTAATTCTTAATGTGCGATCGTTTTAACATTTGATCGATCATTCAATTCCTAAAACCTCTTTTGCTTTTGAAAGAATTATTTCAGGGTCGAAAGGCTTTGTCATGTATACATCAGCTCCTACTTCTTGTCCTCTTTGCCGGTCAAGTTCCTGTCCTTTTGCAGTGAGCAAAACAATAAAGACATTTTTCAATTCCAATTCTTTTTTTACACGACGGCATACTTCCATACCATTCATTTTGGGCATCATCACATCTAAGAATACCAACCTGGGATTTTCTTTTTGAATGATCTCCAAAGCAATTTCTCCATTCTCTGCTGTTAAAAATTCCACACCTTCATCTTCTAACTCTTCTAATGTTTGTTCTATCAGCATACGGATATGTGCTTCATCATCTACAATTAAGATCTTTTGTTCCATTTTTATTCTACTTTTTATTTATAAAATTTTATTGGTAAACAAGGAATAAAACATTCTCCAATCCTTTTTCAAAGCGGATTGTTTGTACGATATCTTGTTTACCTGAAAGAACCGAGTTGATAATTATAATATCCGGTTGATTAGCTATTGCCTTTTCCAGTAATTCTTTTTCATTTGCTTCCATTACGGAATAGCCTTTTGCTTTAAGCACTTCGGTAAGTGTGTTAACAGTAGCACTGTCCTGGTCAACCACCATCACTTTCTTTTTTGATTTGCCTTGTTCAAGCAAACTTCCAATTTCACTAAATAGTAAACCGGTATCTATTGGTTTGGTTAGATACCTATCAACACCGATCCTGAAACCTCTTGTTTTATCCTGCACAATAGATAATACGATAATAGGTATATCCATTGTTTGGGGATCATTTTTTAAGACAGCAGCTACATCGAAGCCATTCATTTCCGGCATCATAATATCAAGAATGATGAGATCAGGTCGTTGCTTTCTTACAGCAGCCAACGCTTCTTTTCCATTACGAGCTTCTTCAATGCTATATCCCGCATCACCCAGTTCTTGCTGAAGCAATGAACGGATCGAATCATCATCATCAACAATAAGAATTTTAGAAGCCTTACCTATGATGTTAATATTTGATTGTGCTACCTGTTCTTTCAATTGTTTAACAAGGTCATCAAGATGCATTGGACGAGCGACACCATTTGTTTTAGTAATAGGCAGGGCAAAGGAAAAAGTACTTCCTTTTCCTACTTCACTTTCCAGCCAAATCCTTCCCCCATGATGTTCTACAATTTCTTTACAAATTGGTAGACCCAGTCCTGTTCCTTTTGGTTTATCAGTTAACGTATCTCCACCAACTTGTTTGAATTGTTCAAACACGGCATCAAAATCCCCCGGGGCAATGCCTATACCTGTATCACTGATGCTGACAACTATCTCATTATTTTCTTGTGAGACCGTACAGGTAACATAACCTTTGTCAGTAAATTTTACTGAATTGGAAATTAAATTTATGATCACCTGTATCAGTTTATCTCTGTCGCCGATGATATCAGGAAGATCAATGTCAATGTTTTTTATAAGTTTCAATGCCTTTTGATCGAATAGAGAAGTGGTTGCCGCAATAGCTCTCTCAGTCACTTCAGACATGGAAACACTTTCCTGGTTCCACTCCATTTTACCAGCTTCAATTTTTGCAAGATCCAGCACATCGTTGATCAGGTGTGTTAATCTTTCACCTTCCGAAATTACCACATGAAGATTTTCGGAAATTTGTCCGATAGTTTTTTCTGTCTTCGGATCTTTCTTGTCTACTACCGGAAATATTTTTTCTTCCAGTCTTTTCCTGATAATTTTTGCAAAACCAAGTACAGAAGTAAGCGGTGTTCTTAATTCGTGACTTACAGTAGAAAGGAATGCACTTTTTGCTTCATTGGCTTTTTCAGCGGCTTTACCCGATTTTTCCGCTTCCATTTTGGCAAGTTTTACATCTTCAAAAAGTGTGGCATTGTTTAATGCAACTCCCACTGAAGACGCGATCGTTGATAAGAGACGGAGATCATTTTCATTAAAACGATTTTCATGCTCTGTGCTTTGTACACTCAATACGCCAATGTTCTCATCACCAACGGGAATAGGAACGCCGAGATAGGATGCAGCCGGTACACCGACCTGTTGAATTCCCAATTGCAATCTTAATTCCTGCAGGTCCTTATTAATAAGTAATGGCTCACCATTCAGAATAATTTTTGAAGTAAGCCCTTCACCCAATTTCATTGGGGCCAACGAATCGCCATATTGATAGGGGAAATGAATGATTTTTGTTTTTGGATTTAACAGAGCGAGATAAACAATATTGGCACGGAACAGGTCCTTCAGTTGATCTCCGACCATTTTAATCAGGTCATCGGCATTTAATTGCGATGCCAATGCCTTACTGATATTGTTTACTGTACTTAACTCTGTAGCTCTTTGTTTCGCCTCTCCCAACAAGCGGTTTGATTCATCGAAGAGTCTTGCATTTTCTAATGCCACACTCATACTGTTGGTAAGTGTAGTCAATAATCTAAGATCAGATTCTGTAAATGCATTTTCTTTTTCTACGTTTTGCAGGCTTACTGAACCTCTCACAACATCGCCAACGATCATTGGTACAAACAAAGCAGATTTTGGGGGGAGACCTTTACTTACGCCAGTACCTCCAAATTTCTGTGCGGTCTCAATATAATTTTCATTAATTAATAAAGGTTGTTTGGTTTTTATAAGCTGCTTATTAGCCCAGATAAAAGGACGAGGGTTACTGTATAATCGTTGTCCTTTTTCAATTACATATTGCCAATGTTCCTCGCCTAATCGATGATCAAATGTGCGAATCAAAACGGTTTGTGTATCGAACAATTGACAAATGCGGTTTCCTACAAGATCATAAATAGCCTGCATATTCATTTCTCTTACCAATCCTTCCTGTACGCTGTTGATCACAGCTAACTCTGCAGTCCGTTGTTCTGTTTCTTTTAATAAACGGTTGGTTTCATCAAAGAGTCTTGCATTTTCCAATGCCACACTCATACTATTAGTAATAGTTGTAAGTAAACGAAGATCAGAATCGGTGAATGCATTTTCCTTATCAACGTTTTGCAGGCTCACAGAACCCTTTACCAAATCACCCACTATCATCGGAACAAAAACGGCAGATTTTGGAGGTTGACCTTTTGTAACACCAGTACCGCCATGCATTTTTGCCGTCCCCATGTAATTAGTGCGAATATCCAGAGGTTTCTTTGTCGCTATCAATTCTTTGCTGCTCCAATTCAATGGTCTTGATTCAATCGGAAATCTAACACCTTTTTCGATTGCGTAATGAAAATGATCTAATCCTTTCTCATGATCAAATGTGCGGATCACCAGCGTCTGCGTATCGGGAAATAAACTACAAAGACGGTCACCAACCAATTCATAAATTCCTTGTATATCCAGTTCCTTTGCTAACCCTTCCTGTACACTATTGATCACTGCTAACTCTGCTGTACGTTGTTCTGTTTCTTTTAATAACCGATTTGTTTCATCAAAGAGCCTTGCATTTTCCAATGCTACACTCATGCTGTTGGCCAGCGTTTCCAATAAGCGAATATCTGAATCGGAAAAGACGTTTTCTTTGTCAACATCCTGAAGGCTAACATAACCTTTTACTACATTGCTTGAAAGTAAGGGGACGAATACCAAAGACTTTGACATTTTTGTTCCGGCAATAGCTGATAGCCCATATCTATTTTTCGCTTGCTCTTCCGTCGCTATGTATATGCTTTTTTTCGTATCAATTAATATTTGGCGTAGTTTATTTATCGGTCTTGAGTCGGCTTTTACTTTCTCGCCATTTTCAAATAAGTAATTGAAGTGTTCAATTTTATTTTCCAAATCAAAACTTGCTATGATAACTGCTTGTGCATTGAAAAGATGCTGAACCCTATCGCCAATGAGGTTAAAAATACCATTCATGTCAAGCTCCTTTGCCAACCCTTCCTGAACACTATTGATAACTCCAAGTTCAGCCGTACGTTGTTCAGTTTCTTTCAACAGGCGTTTTGTTTCATCAAAACGTTTTGCACTTTCAAGCGCCACGCTCATACTGTTTGCAAGCGTCGTTAATAAGTTTACATCAGAATCGGAAAATGCATTTTCCTTATCAAGGTTTTGAAGACTAATAACACCGGTAACTTCACCACCGGCAATCATGGGCACAAGTACTATTGATTTTGCACCTTCACCAATAATAACTGACTGATCATATTTTGTTCTTTGCTGATCGACATCCTGATTAATAACAAGCGGTTTTGCCGTTTCAATAACATGCTTTCTGAATCCTTTCAAAGGTCTTGGTCCCAATAATGTTCTGTCACCTTTTTCATACGTATAACGATCTTCAATAAGACCAGTTGTTTTATCGTATGTCACAATATCAATTACCTGGGCATTAAAAATTTCACGGATCTTTTCTCCCACCAGATCATAAATGCCCTGCATGTCCATTTTGCGTACCAATCCATCCTGCACACTGTTGATCACGGCCAGTTCTTCCACACGATGACTTAATTGTTTTGTACGCTCTGCTACTGTTTTTTCCAGCTCACGATGTTTTTCATGAAGTTGTCTTGTGCGCCAGCGGATCAATGAATAAATAGCAACTCCTGCAACAATTGCGTAAATTAAATAAGCCCACCATGTACGATACCAGGGCGGTAATATTTCAAAATGATAAACTGCTTCTTCGCTTAGTTTCCCATAAATATTTAAAGCTCTCACATGAAAAGTATATTGTCCCGTTGGAAGATTGGTGTATTCTTTATAATAATTAATGTCAAAATCGGACCAGGTGTTCTCAAAACCTTCCAACCATGTTTGATATTGTGTTTTATCTTCCTGTTCAAAAAAAGGTGAGGCGTATTCAAATCTGAAAGTATTGTCCTTATAAGTGACAGAAACGTGTTTAGCATTTTTATCAATAGACGTGGTTAATTGTTTTTTACCAGCTGCTATATGCCGGATCACCGTTTTAAACGATTGATCATAATTTTTTTCAAGATTTTCTTCATATCGGATCAACCCATCAGTAGTACATATCCATACTATTCCATTGCTTTCAGGATAAATTTTTTGAATGGTAAGTTCGTTGATGGGTCTTAATTGGTTGAAGTCAAGCCGGAATCCTCCTTCTGGTTTTGGTATTGCCAACCTTGTTTCTTTTCCAAGGCGGATCCAGACCCTGCTTTGCTGATCTTCCACCATTTCAAACTCAGTATTTCCCCCACCATGAGCAAAACTGCCAAATGTAGTATCAGGATTGAATCGTTTTTGTTTTTCATCATAGTTATACAAAGTCGAATCTCCAATAAAATAATTTTTCCCTTTGATATAATACACCTGGCCGAGCCCGTTTCTTAATCCACTTTCGGGACCAAATCTTTCAAATTTTGTTTTTTGAAGATCAACATCTCCTTTTGCATCAAATGAAAGATTTACCAGGTAGACGAACCCTGATTGAGTGCCTGCCCAAATTAACCCTTCAGTATTTTCCGAGAAAGACCAAATCTGGTCAGAAACACCCGGAATATAGCCTGTAAAAACCCAGTTTTCATTTGACCGTTTGAAAATTGCAATTCCAAATGTTCCTCCACCTATTAAAATATCCGGATATTTCTTTGAAATATACAAAGCAGACAATGTCAGGTCTGCGCTTACAGATTCCTTTAGCGTATATGTTTTATTATCCTTTATTTTGAAAAGACCATCTCCTGGAATTAGTAATTGCTTTCCATCAGGCAAAGCAGTAAATATCTGGTTTAAAGGAATACCGGGAACAGGATTGAAAATTCCGGCATTATGATCCAGCTTTAAAAGACCATTGGAGGTACCAACATATATATCATTTTCAAATCTTCTTAGGAAAAGGACCCCTGTATTAATTCCTGATTGTAAACCAAATTTTGTAAATGGTGAAGCGGTTTCAACTCTTGAAATACCATTATCCAACGTCAACCACAAAGTGCCTTTTTTATCCTGGTATACTGCATAAATCGATTCATCCTGTAATCCTACATCCCGGTTAATTTTTTGCAAGAGCTTGCCTTGTGGATCAATAATTACCATGCCCTTTCCGGTCGTTGATAGCACATATGAGCCATCCTGCAACTGGATGCCTTTATATAATATGGCACCTGATTTAATTACATCGTCTGCTTCTGTTGCAAATGGCCGGAATGTTTTTCCATCATATATGTAGAGACCACCATAAAACATTCCTATCAGGTATTGTTTTTCATTGTTTGCAGTTCTATACGGTAGCATTACCTGCATCCTTTCTTTGCCCAAAAATTCGCTGCCGGGTACCAGAACCAACGAATCATTTGTCATTTTAAAAAGACCGATCCCCTGCTGATGTACATAATAATTACCATCCAGGTAAAATGAATACATGAATTTTGTTTTGGGAGCCCAAACTTTGACCATTGGTTTTTGTCCCGCTTCAACCTTCTTATCGTCTAAGCGAAAAATGTATTCTCTGGATTGAAAATAAATGCCTGATTCAGTTGCATAACTTGACCATATATCCAGGAAATTTCTGTTAGCAAAAGGAACAAGCTTTAAAAGAGAGTTTGATCTTCGTTGCCCTAAGCTGTCGAAATCCAGGTAACCAAGATCACCAAATCCGCCATAGAAGATGTTACCATTTTTATTTTTTGCCATGGATCGTATAACAGTACCTAAATTGGCCCCGGTACTATCTCTGAATTTTATTTTTCGCCACTTCACTCCATCATATTCCAACAGATCGTTTTGTGTTCCGAAATACATTATTCCACTTTCATCTTCAAGTACACTCCAAACCTGTGGAAAAGCCTTATAAATCTTGGGAGAATAATTTGTAATAAAAGGAAGACCTTTTTCTGATTCGGATTGCGCATTTGTTATGCAGGGTAACAATAGAGTTGCACTAATAAAATGCAATAAAATCATTGCCCTAAGCAAATTGGAAAAGACAGTGTCTTTTTTCATAATTGTTGTTTAAGTAAACCAGATTTTCAATGGAAAAGGGCTCAGTGGCTTTTGCAGGGGGTAGAGACTGTTTATTAGTCTCTAAATGTAGATAAAAAAAATCTAAAATAGCAATATGC
>DASTZB010000191.1:0-12842 GCA_035764525.1 Chitinophagaceae bacterium
ATACAGATAGTAACTCAGTAGTGCCCGAATGAGAACGACATTTACGGGCATCCATACTGGTCCACGCCAATTGGAGTTGCCACCAAACATTCCTGTATTAGACTCGGCAGGTAGGTAATCAACCCGGTATTCCCGTCCACCCACATTGAAGATGAATGGATGTCGTTCATGAAATTTGGAAAGTGCACGAATACCATGTGGACCCAGGAACTCGTTCTCGTCAAGCATCTTTGTAAGGATTCGCCGTAACCTGTCTGGATTTACAAGAGCTAGTATTCCACGATCATTTATACCTAAATGACCTGGACCAGTAGGATGCATAGTTTCTTTAAGTTCCGGAACCCGTCGTATACGTTCAATTACATATGACATTGCTTTCGGAATAGTTTTCCGTTGCGATTCTTCAATAACAGTTGTTGCGCATAAAGGCAACAACCCAACCATTGAACGAACCTTTAGTCGTTGGGCACTACCATCGGGAAGCCGAAGCATGTCATAGTAGAAGCCGTCCTCTTCATCCCACATGCCTTCATCACCCGGGCTATTCATGGCCAAAGCGATATAATAAAAATGCTCGATGAACTTGAATACCATTTCCTCATAGTTGGGGTCATCGCAGGCAAGTTCGATTGCAAGCTCCAGCATATTCTGGCTGAATAGTGCCATCCAGGCCGTGCCGTCCGCCTGTTCAAGGTATCCTCCGGTAGGTAGTGGGGCACTGCGATCAAAAACACCAATATTGTCAAGTCCAAGGAAACCACCTTCAAATACATTTTTGCCAAAACGGTCCTTACGGTTAACCCACCAGGTAAAGTTTAGTAGTAACTTATTGAAAGAGGATTTCAGGAAATCAATGTCTTTCTCGCCATGGATTGCTTTATTCGTATGATGGAGAAAAAGTGTTGCCCATGCATGAACAGGCGGATTCACATCACTGAAATTCCATTCATAAGCGGGCATCTGTCCATTTGGATGCATATATGAAAAAGAAAGCATCAATCTCAATTGTTCCTTCGCGAAATCAGGGTCCACTATTGAAAGCGGAAGTGAGTGAAATGCCAGGTCCCATGCCGCATACCAGGGGTATTCCCACTTATCTGGCATAGAAACAATGTCTTCGTTCAGCATATGATACCACTCTGAATTACGGGAATACTTATAGCCTCTATGAAGTGGATTAGAGTTATGTTCGTCCAGCCAGTTGTCACCATCAAAAAAGAAAAACTGCTTACTCCAGAGCATACCTGCCAGAGCCTGGCGCATTACATTTTTCTTGTCTTCACTTATTATTGCTGGTATTACTGATTGATAAAAATCATCTGCTTCACTAAGTCTGTCCTCAAAAGTTTTCTCAAAGCTTTCATCGAATGGTTTGCCAGTTGCATCAGGTGATTTTTTGGTTAGTCGCAGGCGAATAACAGAAGTTTCACCGGCGCCAATATTTAGTTTATAGTGTGCAGAAGTTTTTGTTCCCTGTTTTTCTGGATTTACCGAGCCATGATTACCATATACTACAAAATCATTTATGCCGTCTTTTACATGCGGACTTTCGTTCTTTGTACCAGGAAAAAGGCGTTCGTGGTTGGTTTCATTTTCTGTGAACAATAAAGGCACATCACTATCGCAGCATAAAACATATTCACCCAGTAAACTATGATTGACAGTTAGTGCACTTTCACCAGTGCTTGCATTGGTTTGCCTGAGATTCGGTTTGGCGGCAGCTCTGTTTGAATCGGCGATCCACCTTGACCAATCATTCCTGAACCAAAGAGTAGGTAACAGGTGAAGTTCAGAAGCTTCGGGGCCTCGGTTGACCGCACTTATCTTTACCAGTATATCTTCCGGACCGCCTTTGGCATATTCTACAAAGACATCAAAATAACGGTCTTCATTAAATACACCCGTATCCAGAAGCTCGTACTCCATTTCTTCCCGTGTTCGTTTGCTGTTTCGTTCTATTAGGTCACCGTAAGGATAAGCAGCCTGCGGATACTTATAAAGAAATTTCATGTATGAATGTGTCGGAGTACTGTCAAGATAGAAATAATATTCCTTGACGTCTTCACCATGATTGCCCTGGCTGTTGGTTAATCCAAATAAACGCTCCTTGAGAATTGGATCTTTGCCATTCCACAGAGCTAATGCAAAACATAACCGTTGTTTGTCATCGGAAATACCTGCAATGCCGTCTTCACCCCAACGATATGCCCGTGAACGGGCATGATCATGGGTGAAAAAATTCCAGGCATCGCCATTATAACTGTAGTCTTCGCGAACAGTACCCCATTGACGTTCGCTTAAATATGGCCCCCATTTCTTCCAGGGCTGTTTATTGTCCCGGGCTTCAGTTAGTCTTGCCTTTTCCATAATTAAGGTTTTTATTAATTTAAGTTAATGGTGGTCGATTGACTTAAAGATAAACATAAGTCTTAACGAAACCTGAACTATACGGGAAATTGCTACGAGTAGCAGAAGGCGTTACAAGAATTTTAGATTGATATCATTGTTTGGAAAGCAATTGAGTTCACCGACCTAATTGAGGTTGGCGATGCAAAAACTGATTTTGGTCGGTTATAGACAAGCTAATGAGATAGGGGGTAATGAGCTTCACGATTTTTGGAGTTAACCAACCGGGAATGAAGTAAGTTTTGCTGGTTACTTTATAAAATTTTAAAAAGAGCTGGTTCACATTTTAATTGTGAACCGGCTCTTTTATTTGGTTTTTTGCACCTTGGTCAAAGTTTATATAACTGGAAAAGTTTCAATAGGTTTTAAGCCGCCACTAACACTGCTTCTTTTACAAATTGCACGTTGGCATTTATTTTTACATCATCTCCCAATAACAAGCCCCCTGTCTCTGAAACAGCGCCAAAGGTCATTCCAAAATCCTCCCTGTTTATCTTGCCAGTAACTGAGAAACCTGTTCTGGTATTTCCCCATGGGTCTTTTGTAATCCCGCCAAATTCTGCATTCAAAATAATTTTTTTACTGATACCACGCATTGTAAGTGTGCCATGAAGTTTGTATTCTTCTTCATCAATCTTTTCCATTTTCTCACTATCAAAAGTTATTACAGGATATTTCTCAGCGTCAAAAAAATCTCCATTCTTCAGGTGCGCATCACGTTGCTCATTATTGGTAGAGATGGAATCTACCACCGCTTCGAAATGAACTTTCGCTCTTGAGAAATCATCATTATCAGTTTCAACGGTTGCCTTGAACTGGTTAAATTGCCCGCTTACGGTAGATATCATCAGGTGCTTGATCTTGAATTGAAGTTCTGAATGTGTCGGGTCTAATGCCCATGTTTGATTTGCCATGATTTTTTTTGTTTAAGACACAAAGCTACTTACCTTTACTATACTTTTTATAGCGCTATACTAAAGTATAGCACTATACTTTAGTATAGTGACTTAAAAAACAAAAAACATGGCATCAAAAGTTAAAGAAAATGGAAGAACACATGAAACCTGTACAAAAGCGCTGATACCCGTTCGCGATGCACTGGATATTTTAAATGGCAAATGGAAGTTGCCTATCATTCTTGCTTTGCAATTCGGCAACAAGCGGTTTAGCGAACTAGCCAAACAGGTGAATGGCATCACAGATAGAATGCTATCTAAAGAATTAAGGGAACTGGAGATGAATGAACTTGTAAAGCGAACAGTCTATGATACCGTGCCGGTAGTAGTCGAATATTCTATGACACCTTACGGTGAAACCCTGGAAAAACTAATTGAGGAACTTCAAGTTTGGGGAACACAACATAGAAAACGAATAATAAGAAAGAGCAGGTAGGCAAGAAATGTTATCATTTCCTCATTCCTCAATTTTTAATAAATACATTTCATTATTGACCCTGAAGTTTCTCAAATTATCTGTATTGTCTTTCTTTTTTTCTTATTGGTGTCCCAAAAATTATTTCTTTAGGGATCATGATCAATGCACGCCATGTCCATTTTAAAGACACCCTTATTAATCTAATACTGTACGGCAATTTTTTTCTTCTCATTGTAATAATTTATAAGTGCAAATTAGCTTTGATGCGAACTAAAGAAAATAGCACTTTGTAGGTAATTGAGGTTAAAATTTTCTAAATACAATTAATTAACAACAGGGAAAATCACCTGTATCCTCTTTCTCTTTTTCTTATTGGCATATTCCAAAAGTTCACTTTCTTTTCGTGATAAGGATCATTTGGTATTGTTAGCGCATACCATACACTCTTTAATGCAAGCCTTGTTAATCTGATGAAATGAGGTAGTTTTCTTTTTCGCATAGGAATTTAGTTTACGAGTGCAAATTAGGCTGAATACAACGTGAACCCAATACCACTTTCGTGGTAATTGGTGTTAAAATTTTCTAAAGACGTTGAACGAGGATGTTGTAACTAATAAATATCATCACAATTCAGTGAAACTATGATTCGTAATAATAAAGGTCTACAGCAACAATGATCAAATAAAACTGAAGTTCACCCTGCTCTGTGGAAGACCCGATTCTTTGAAAAACATCTTTGCTAATTGGCAAGTTATAATAGTCTTCAAAATCTTTAATAACATCGTCAACAGCATCTTTTTCATTATAAAGGAATGCTAAGGGTGTTCGACCTGATTCCAACTCCAGGTTATCCAGCATCTTTTCGATGAGGATCTTTTCTGACTCAAAAAATTCTTTTACTCCAAGTATGAATTGACTGTTTCTCTTTTTTCTATGTTCTATATCCAAAAAAACATTCTTGCCTGCTACTATAAGTTTTGGAGGCACATGATTATCTTCTGCATTATATTTCTTAAGTTCTTTACGTACTGTTTCAAAAGTGGCATTCATAATATCTCTATTTGCACGCAAGAGAGGCTCAATTATAGAATCAATGCATATATTTAATTATCCGAAAATAGAATTTAATAAACCAGCAAGCCTAACACCTCCTTTCAACAATTGATTATTCAACATTTCGATATAATCGAAATTATACCGAAAGCTAAGCTTTGGCTCAGGTTGGGTCACACTGTTATAAATTTTTCCAGCCAGTTGATATGATTCAAAAAACCATTCGTTTATTGGCTGCTCTTGCCATAGTTTGCGTTGAGTTTTAGTTGTGTGATTGATCCATGAAACATATTCCGTATAGCTGAGCTTTTGAAATTCAATTAATTTCTCATCCCATAAACTATGCAGGTTTGTTGATTCGCCAAACCATTGCAACCTTGTACGATTACCACCCAGGTCTTCAAGCTGCCCTACATGAAGCGGCTGGTGAACATCGCCTGCTATGTGAATAAGCAATCGCAGGTACATTTGTTTTTTTTCCAGGGGTAATTGTTTGTTTTTTAATTCGGCAATCAGGAAGTTGAGTTTGGTATACGCATTGGTCAACGTATCATTTTGTAAAGCAGCGTTGAATTCAGGCTGT
Source organism: Chitinophagaceae bacterium (assembly GCA_035764525.1). Taxonomy (GTDB): domain Bacteria; phylum Bacteroidota; class Bacteroidia; order Chitinophagales; family Chitinophagaceae; genus VBAS01. Next base: position 5,417 of record DASTZB010000191.1, read on the forward strand.
GATAAACCTTGTTTCACATTTATATAATGCCAGGCACTTAGATAATTAAAAGTAGAATCAGATTTAATAAAATCAGGCCAATTACTTGTAATGGCAATTGATTCATCACCCAATATTTCACGAATAGCTTTTCTTGCCTTGTTGCTGAGGTAACTTTCTGCGATTTCACCCACTATGCGATGACCGTTCTGCCCCCACCATGCAAACGATGAAATGGAAACTGCAATAAAAGTTGTTGTTAGAAATAAGATTTTAAAACGCTTCATGTTTTTTCATTTAGATGGCTAAGGTAGGAGGTAAGCAAGAATGAACAAAGAAAGAAATGGAACATGTTACGATTGAGTGCAACTCTTCCTATTTTTATCTTTAAATGATCAGAAAAAGTTGGTATGCGATAAAAGGAGTGACCAGGGTAATAGTAAGAGCTATTGTTGAGGCTTTTCATCGGCTTGTCATAAATATATTTGATTTGCTGTTTGGGTTTTTAAATTGGCCGGAAAAAAGGCTGCGGATCAAGATTCTTATCCTGCAAGATCCGCAAGCTAATTCTGTTGTTTCTCCGGCTGACCTGGCTGCTGCTCTGGAATATGCAAAAAGATCATTCAAAAAAAACTTCAATACCAGGCTGCTACCACATAAAAACAAGCGACCATTTGCTGAAGTGTTACAAAAAAAACCACCGCCTGAAGTACTATATACAAAAGGCAGTATTGGTGCATTAGCAGAAGAATTTAAAACTGCGGGAAGTTTTCTTGCTTCCAATCTTAGCGGGTTATTTTACCCGGTCACTGCATTTGTTGTTTTGGATATTGATCATGCATCGGGTTGTTCACTCGGACCTCTTACTGATTATGTAACATTAGATCCTGTTGGAGCAAGAAATGACTCGACGCTGGCACACGAGATCGCACATGCTTGTGGTCTTTGGCATCAACGATCAAAATCAAACCTTTTGTGGCGAACTTTTACCAGGGGAGATGAAGTTAAATGGTGGCAAAAAAATATTTTTCGTGGCTCTAGACATGTTACCTATTGGTAATAACTATTACAATTAATAGTTCAACTCCATAATGAAGGTTGCATATTCGTTTTCTTTTGAGTCTACCTTTAATTCAGCCTGGTGGGCTTTGATAATATCATAGCTTAACGATAAGCCCAGGCCAGTGGCTTCACCAGTGGGTTTTGTGGTAAAGAATGGCTGGAATATCTTATCAATGATGCTTGGTGATATACCCATTCCATTATCTTTTACAATAACGATTGCTTTATTCCCTTTCTTTTCGGTGCCAATAAAAAGTTTAGCCTCGTAATCATTGCCTTTTACCTTTATCTTTTCATTCATTGAATAAAAAGCGTTGTTGAAAAGATTGACAAATATGTGTCCAATATCTTGTGGAATTATTCCGATTCGACCTATTGCTCCATCAAAAGATGTCTGGAAATCGCAAATAAATGTTTTATGTTTCGCTCTGAATCCGTGATAGCTCAATTTTAAGTATTCATCCGCAAGTTCGTTTAGATCTGTGAGCTCCATGGCACCGGCATGTCTGCGGGAATGCTGGAGCATATTTTTAACTATCCCATCAGCTCGTTTTCCATGGTGAAGTATTTTATGCTGATTGGCAGAAAAATCATCGATGAGTGGGCTAATATCATCAGTAAAATTTTTAGGTAAAGTTTCACTGGCTATACGCTGTTTGACTTCAAGAAGTAATTCGGAATTGATCTCGCTAAAGTTGAGGACAAAATTCAATGGATTCTGGATCTCATGTGCTATACCTGAGGTGAGTTCTCCGAGAGAAGCCATCTTTTCTTTTTGGATCAATTGTGATTGGCTGGCTTTTAATTCCTGTAATGTTTTTTGTAATGCTTCTTTTTGTTCCGATAATTCTGCCGTCCTTTCCTTAACACGCTGTTCCAATAAAATATTTTGTTCTTTTAAAAGGGTCTGCTGTTCCTCGTGCATCGCCTGCATATTTTTATGGTATTGCAGCTTTTTACGCTGATTGGAAATAAATACAATAAGGAAGCTGGCAAATAATACCAACATGGCTGATATACCGATTGCAACCCTAGACTGAATACTTATATCTATCAGATCCATATAAACCTTTGGCTATAAAAACACAGAAAATAATAAAAGCAATATTATGAACATTCCATATGTTGACCGCAAGTTCCAGGTCTACATCAATCATTGGAAGGTAAAACAGGAACACAAAAAAATTGACGACTACATAAATACTCAAGCCCGTTACCACCCAAAAGTCGGGTCCGTTAAAAAGATTTTTACTATCATCTTTTAATTCTGATAAATAATAGAGCATGCAATAAACTAATAAAAGATAAGCTTCAGTAGCAAGCAAATTGCTACTGAACGAGCGGGGATTTAAAAAATTTTCAAAGATGCTGAAGTTTATTACAATAAAGATCGCCGATGCAACAGCCAGTAATTTCTTAAGTTTTGTAAAAGATGCATGTGGCAGTTGTATGAAGTAAATACTGAAGCAGATAAACCTGGCAACGGAATGAACGTTGTATAACGGATTATTAGTTTTAAGCCATTCTGGGAAATGTGTTTTGACCCAATCTAGGCGATTATCCCTAAGTATCATGATTATGTCTATCCCTATATTTAAAATAAAAGCAATCCACAGGTAAATAATAACAGGCTTTAAAGTTGCAGGTTGTGGTCGAAAAAATAACAATACCGTCAAAGGGATAAGCAATGCCCATACTTCTGACCAATCAAGTATTTTAATGAAGTAATCAATCATCTAATAGCCGGTGTTAAAACATTCAAGACCTAAGGAGAATTAAATGAAATTACTTCTTATTTTATTAATAAAATTCTGGGAATAAAAAAATGTAGTTACCTTTCTAATAGACTCCCACTATGAATTCTATTGGTCACCTTAAACACCAAAACTATGAGCAAGTATTTTAATTTATGTAGATGGTTATCATTTTTTTTGTCGGGTATTTTTTTGATTAGTGCTTGTAACGATGACGACACTAAAGGGAGCAATACAAATTCGCCTCCAAGCACTGATGAAAAAGCGCCGCAAGTTGCTAAAGTGGGGCTTACTGGTGGTACATTAGATGCATTGTATACGGATAGTGCTTCTTTCAACAAGTTGAAGCATAAGGTCGTTTTTTCATTTGTATTTAGAGGTGATGATATCCTGACACTTGATGGATGGGAGGATAAAAATCCCTTTGATCCCGATCCCAATATTGAATTATATCAAGGTTATGCTGTGACTGGGGTAAATTATGGATTGGGTACATATTTCGGAGATATTGTTTTAGGTGCCGATGATGTGAATCAAATTCAACGTGAGATAAAAAATAAATACAAATATGTTTTATTTACTCCCAATACTACTGATGTACCAAATCATATAAGGTATAAAATCTCATATAGTAATATAAAGCCAGAAAAAGTGGAAACATTAATACTGCCTGCATCGGAGCTTTATGCAAATCCTTCTCCTCCGAGAGCCTATTGAAAATTATTACATTGTTTCTTTATGTCTGCCTGCCAATAAGCAGGCAGCTCTTGTTAATAGTAGCGCAGCCGTAATTCGTAAGAATATTCTAAGAGCCAGAAAATTTTATTTAAATTCATTACTCATTGTTTATCATGAACCGCCGAAAAGCACTAAAAAATATTGCCATTGTTTCAGGAGGATTAATCACACTTCCGCAATGGATCGTGAGTTGCGGAATGAGTGATACAGCTATTCATCAAACTTCTTTCTCAATAGCAGAACAGAAAATTCTGGCAAGTATTACAGATACCATTATTCCCGCAGGCAATTCTATTGGTGCTTTATCAGTTGGCGTTGATAAGTTCCTGCAAAAACTGATCGATGATTGTTATGAAACAGATGTACAGGATAATGTAAAAGCGCAATTAAAGGCTTTAGAAGATTCTGCAAAAGCGACAAACAAAAAATCTTTTGCCGATTGCATGCAGGCACAGCGGCAAGAATTATTATTGAACCTTTCCAGTTCAGCAAAAAAAGAAGAAAAAGATTTTTTCGACTTAGTAAAATCGGAAACAATAAGAGGTTTTAATACATCGCAAAAAGTAATGCAGGAATATCTTGGCTATAAGGTAGCCCCGGGACATTTTTACGGTAGCGTTGATGTAAATACATCAGATCATGCCTGACGACAATAAAAGAACATACGATGCTATTGTGATCGGCTCTGGCGCCAGTGGCGGCTGGGCTGCAAAAGAACTTTGTGATAAGGGATTAAAAACCTTGATACTTGAACGTGGCCGTAATGTTGAGCATGTAAAAGATTATCCGACTGCATCTAAAGCTCCGTGGGAATTTGATCATAGAGGAACTGTATCAATTGAGCAACGCAAAAATTTGCAGGGAGCAAGAAATCTTCGTGAAGAAACCTTGCATTGGGTATTGAAAGATGATGAGCAACCTTTCATCCAGGAAAAGCCATTTCGCTGGGTTCGCGGATATCATGTTGGTGGCAAATCATTGCTATGGGCAAGACAAACTCAGCGCTGGAGTGATTTTGATTTTGAAGGACCTGTAAGAGATGGTTTTGCTATTGATTGGCCGATCAGGTATAAAGACATGGAAGAATGGTATAGCTATGTTGAAAAATTTGCAGGCATTGCCGGCAATAAGGATGGATTACCTGAATTACCCGATAGTGAAGTGATGCCAGCTTTTGAAACAAGTTGTATTGAAAATTATTTTAAGGAGAGTTTACAAAAGAATTTTCCGGATCGTCACCTTATACCAGCAAGATGTGCTCATATTACCGATCCGCAGCAAATACATATAGAACAGGGGCGAAGCAAATGCCAGAACCAAACAATGTGTAACAGGGGCTGTATTTACGGTGCATACTTCAGCAGTAATGCATCTACCATTCCATGGGCATTGAAAACGGGCAATCTTACTATACGACCACATTCAGTTGTTCATTCTATAATTTATGATGATAAAAAAACTAAAGCGACCGGCGTAAGGATCATTGATGGTACTACAAAAGAGATGATCGAGTTTCATGCAAATGTAATTTTTGTGAATGCATCTGCACTTAATAGCAATGCTATCCTGCTGAACTCAACTTCAAACAGGTTTCCAAATGGGTTAGGTAATGATAGTGGTCTACTCGGCAAATTTGTTTCATGGCATAACTATCGTGGGAAAGCAAATGCATCTTTTGAAGGACTCAGGGATAAGAAAACCGATGGTCGCAGTCCGAGCTATAGCTATGTGCCACGTTTCAGAAATGTATTCAAACAGGAAATGGATTTTTTGAGAGGTTATGCAATCGGGGTTGCAGGAGGAAGAGGAACATTTTCAAATACGGATATGATCGGCGACCAGTTAAGAGAAAATTTATTAAAGCCAGAATTGGGGGATTGGTATATCAGTACCTGGATGATGGGTGAATGTGTTCCGTTGGAAAAAAATCATGTTCGGTTGTCGAAAGATCTGACAGATAAATATGGCATTCCTCAATTGATCGTTTCATGCGAGTGGAGCGAGAATGATGATAAGATGGTAGCTGATTATGTGGAGCAAGTGAAGCTGATGTTTGAAAAAGCTGGATTCATTAATATAAAAGCAGAAGACACGCAATCGCCACCGGGATCTGATATACACGAAATGGGTGGCGTTCGTATGGGCCATGATCCAAAAACTTCTTTATTGAATAAATGGAACCAGCTTCATCATTGTAAAAATGTTTTTGTTACCGATGGTGCTTGCATGACATCCACTGGTTCGCAAAATCCGACATTGACGTTCATGGCGATAACAGCAAGAGCGGCGAATTATGCAATAGAAGAGTTGAAGAAAGGAAATCTATAAAACCCCTGTCCCTAAAGTGGAACTTAGATAGTAAAGTTCTTCTAAGCATAATTTTTAAGATTATTGAAAGTGTAATTGTGTTACCAGGCTAACAAACTCTTTTCAGCTGCTGTTGCGTCGCACTCTTGTACGTTCAGTTCTTTATTCATCTTTATAAACTATAAAATAAAAAATGAAAAAAAGTCTCTTACTAATAATGATTGCGGGGTTCTTGTATGTAGATGTTGCCGCACAGAGGCCATTATATACAGCTCCACTTGGTGTGCAGGCCTATACTTTTCGAAGAAGTATCGGTAACGATCCAGCCAAAGTATTAGATACAATAAAGATGTTGGGATTTACAGAAATAGAAGGCGGCAGTGGAAGAATGCATCCGGCGGATTTCAAAAAACTATGCGATGAAAGAAACATCAGTATTCCATCAACTGGCGCAGGGTATGAAGACCTGGTCAATAAAATAGATTCAGTAGTGTGGAGAGCAAAAATGCTTGGAGCAAAATATGTAATGTGTGCATGGATCCCGCATCAGAATAATGTACTGACTTTTGAAAATGCAAAAAAAGCAGTGGAAGATTTTAACAACGCAGGGAAAATTTTAAAAGAAAATGGATTGACCTTTTGTTATCATGCTCATGGTTATGAATTTCAACCATACGAAAACGGAACATTATTAGATTATATCTTTAAAAACACCAATCCGGATTATGTATCATTCCAAATGGATATATTCTGGATTCAGTTCGGCGGTGGTGATCCTGCAGCTCTACTTAAAAAATACGGAAACCGCTGGAAGATGATGCATATAAAAGATATGCGTAAAGGAACCAAGAAAGATCTTACAGGACTTACTTCTGTTGAGAATGATGTTACATTAGGTACAGGCGAATTGGATCTTCCTGCCATTTTTAAAGAAGCTAAGAAAATCGGTATCAAGCATTATTTTTTTGAAGATGAAAGCAGCAGTTATGCAACGCAGGTACCGCAGAGTATTGCTTATTTAAAAAGTTTAAAAGAATAAATTAGTTTGATATAAACTCATGAATTTTATCGGCTGTATTCCTGCAAAAATTTTCAAAGTTTTCCAAACTGTCTTTTGTTGGTTTTCGTGTGATCCTAAAATGTGTTGACACCATGCCAACGAGATGTCCTTTACTGCATATCAACGGAGTTGACAGAATAGCATTGATATGGTTGCTCATTGCTAAATATAAGTGACGGGCAAATAATTTATCCTGTGTTATATCACCTATAAAAACTGTTTCACCAGCTTGTAATGCTCTTGAACACACCGAGCCGTCATTGATAGTTACTTTCTTAAAGTGCTCTATAAATTCATCTGAAAGTCCGGAAGCAGCAGCGATCTCAAGTGAGTGATCGGTTTTATTCAGGATTTGCAAAGTTGCCGCTCTCGTTCCATTCATCAGCATGGCTTGTTGCAAAATATTATCCAGCATTTCCTTCAACTCGGGTTCCGGAAATTTCTTTTTTAAAATGTTTATCATTGGGCATGTTAAGTATAGTGTCAGTACTAAAATATTCAAAGAATAGACATCTTTTAATATTTG
>DASTZB010000192.1:0-3205 GCA_035764525.1 Chitinophagaceae bacterium
TTTAGATATATACGTGAAAGATTTGTTATCGGACTTACAGAACGAAAATTTATGATGGATTTCTGAAAACCTTTCCACGTTGGAAAGGAAGAAATGAATGGAATAAAGATCAACAGGGTATATTAAAAAACCAGGTTCAAATTGGCCAGACGTAAAGAATAAAAGATACTTGTAACAAGCCTAAAGAACGACTCACACATAAATTAAGATCCCGTTGGGGATTTTTTATTTATACTAACATTACCCAGCATGAGCACACAAACTCCAAAAGCAATATTCCCAACGCTATGGGAAATTCCCAATATGTCGTGAAAAATACAAATATGATACGAAGAGTTACGTAAAAAGTCATTCTTTTGAAACCTGCTACAGGGAAGGGTTTCAAAGGAACAAAAAGCTCAAAATAAATTCTGGCACGAGCATTGAAAACATACCACAGGAAAAATTAAAAAAGGAAGCATGAGCAAGAAAATAACAAAGCAGGAATTTAAAAAAGAAGTGATGGAAAGCGCGGCACTTTCTCTTGTAAAGTTTAAAATAGAATGGAGTGGTGCCTGCCAGATAATAGCACCGATCTATGAAGAACTTTCAAAGTCGTACACAGGCATAGCTAATTTCTTCACCATCGACGTAGAAAAAGAAACTGGAATAGATAAAGAATATGGAATAATGGAAATACCGACCATACTTTTTTTTAAGGATGGGAAGATAGTTGACCATGTATCTGGTCTCGTACCCAAAAATGTTGTGATCACCAAAATTGAAAACGCTTTATCACTGAATTGAACAAACCATTATAAACTTTTTAAAACTACAATTATGACAGACGATATGAAATACATCTATCTCAGAAACCATCCTTTGATGTCATCACTAACTGAGCAGAAACTAAAAGAAACAGCTGCAATCGCCAAAATGAGAACCGCCTATCGTGGTGAAGTAATTAGCTATGGCGAAGGTGGTTATACCCGCGTTCATTTCCTGGTAAAGGGAAAAATAAAGATCACTGACAACAGTGCAGCTGAAAGTGAACTCATCAAAGACATTCTTGTTGAGCCGGATATATTTGGCGACCTGAGCCTTGATGGTCAATTAAACAAATATGAAGCTGCCGAAGCATTAACAGCAAATACCATCATTGTTTCTTTTCACATCAGCGATTTTAAAAGAATATTGGAAGATAACCCGATCATGGCGCTGAGTTATGTAAGAAAAGTGAATACCAAATTGCAAAAGTTGGAAAGCCGTCATGCAGAGTTAGTGTTCCTTGACACAAAGGATAGGTTGATCCGCTTTATAAAAAACTGGGCTCGTACAGATGGCAACCGCATGGGAGATAAAATAATTCTCAACAATTATCTAACACATAGTGATATTGCTGGTTTCATCGCCACTTCACGCCAAAGTGTAAATATGTTGTTGAATGAACTGAGAAGTTCAGGAATGTTATGTTACAACCGTAAGCATATTGAATTAAATAATCCTATCGCCTGGAATTGATTAACCGGTAAATAACATTAGAATGTAAAATCGGTGACACTCCTCTCCCTCAAGCTGAATTAATTTTGCAGAATTCTCATGTAGCAGTTGGTTTTGGTTAGTAAAAATAAAAACGGCCCTGGAAATACAGCGGCCGTTTTTTTAACCAGTCAACACCGATGATCAAAAACCATTAACCATGCCATCAGTAAGTTTGAGTTTTAAAGTGCACATACCTTATCGGCTGAAAAAATTTACGCCCGATGCAGTCGGTATCTATGATAAATGGTTTGATGAACAAGCTTGCGAAGCTGCAGTCAATAAGCTTGCTGATGAATGTTACCTACCGGCGAACAGGATACTTTCCCTCTTGATCGATGAGCAAAAAGGAAATTTTAAGGTCGCCTTTTCTTTCAGTGGAACAGCATTGGAACTATTACAAAGACACCGGCCTGATATTGTAAAGTCATTTAAGCAATTAGTGAATACGGGTTGTGTTGAGATCTTTTCCGAAACATATTATCATTCACTAAGCTGGCTACATTCAAAAAATGAATTTAAACGACAGGTATATCAGCATGATGATCTGATAAAACTTTTATTTGGACTTGCACCTTCTGTTTTTCGCAACACTGAACTCATTTATAGTAACGAACTGGCAAAGTTTATTGCAGCAATGGGTTATAAAGGAATTTTATGTGAAGGTCTTGACAGGATCTTAAATAACAGAACTCCCAACCAAACTTATGCAGCGCCGGGAAATGGCGACTTCGGATTATTATTACGCAACGTTAGATTAAGTGATGACATTGCTTTTCGATTTGATGACCCAACCTGGAATGAACAACCATTAACTGCAGAGAAGTATGCTGGTTGGTTACATAGTCAAAACGACGATACATGCAATGTGAATTTGTTTTTTGACTATGAAACTTTTGGTATTCATAAAAAAGCTGGCAGTGGCATTTTTGAATTTTTAAAATATTTTCCCACAGCAATCCTCGTCGATGAAAGCTGGAAATTTGTTACGCCATCAGAAGCATTAGAAAATTGCTATCCAAAAGATATTTATGATGTTTCCAATACGATTTCATGGGAAGATAAAGAAATGCTAAGCTGCGTTTGGTCGGAAAATGTAATGCAGAATAATACGCTTCGGAAAATCTATAGCTTGGAAAATATGGTGAATAATTCCACTATGCCTGGAGTAAGGGAATGGTGGGGTTCCTTACAAAGCGCTGATCATTTTTATTATATGTGTAATGATGGAAGGACTGAAAATGATACATATCGTTTGCTTAATCCATTTGCTTCGGGCGAAGAAGCCTTAGAAAATTATAAGAATGCTGTCGCAGATTTTGAGATCAAGTTAATTCAGCGGGAGCTTTACGACATTAAGAATAAAGGTTTAGTGAACCAGGTCAGTAAAATGTTTTCTACAATGATCTATTAAAAATAAAATTATCATGGAAAAAAGAAAACTCGAAGGACAAGTAGCTATCATAACAGGATCCAGCAGCGGAATTGGCGCAGGCTGTGCCAAGGAAATGGCAAAAGCCGGCGCAACTGTTGTCATCAATTATCCCGTACCCGGTGCAAAAGAAATGGCTGAGCAAGTTGTTGCTGATATCAATTCCGCTGGTGGTATAGCTATCAGTTATAAATGTGATGTAAGTAAAGAAGATGAAGTAATACAAATGTTTAAAGACGTAGTTGCACAGTTTGG
>DASTZB010000193.1:0-5666 GCA_035764525.1 Chitinophagaceae bacterium
CACACGGCATGGAAATATTTTTTCCTGCTGCCTGTATTTGCTTTTTTAGCATGCCTGCTGAATGAGCCAATGGCCTATGGCCAAACCAGTGAAAAGAATAAAGAGAATGCAAAAAATGAAAAGGAAAAGAATATCCGCAACCACGGAATGGAAACTGAAGGTTATTGGTTTGCCGTGATCAAAGATGACAAAGTGAATATCCGCTTCGGTGATGAGAAGATGGAAAGCGAAAATTGGGATTCTAATAAGGGGCATTCTTTTAACGGCACTACATTTAAAATATCTGAGTTGGGAACTTTGCCAAAAGGCACATCAGGAACATTCAACATCACACGTGAAGCGGGTAAGATGGAAATGACCGGAAAATTCGAAGGTAATACAGGAATGGGAACTTATAAGTTTGTTGCTGATAAAGCTTATGTTGATTACATGAATAAAGAGCTAAAAGAAAATCTTGATGATGATGACCAAATGGCTTTCTTCTTTATCAATATCAAGAAAGAATTTTTAACAATGCTCCGCAGTGAAGGATACAAAGATGTTACTAAAGATGAGCTGATCCCTGTTGCAGCATTAGGAATTGATAAAGTGTATATTTCTTCAATCCGCAATGCTGGATTCAAAGAAGTATCATTGGAAAACCTGGTACCGCTGAAGGCATTGGGTATTGATGAAAAATACATTACCGAGATCCGCAGCGCCGGTTATAAGGATATAAGTTCTGATCAACTTGTTTCATTTAAAGCGCAGGGAATTGATAAAAAATATATCGAATCAGTTCGCCAGATGAAGGGCGACAAGGGAGACAAAGGCGCCAAAGGCGATAAGGGTGATAAGGGTGTTAAAGGCGATGACGCGGATGATATTGTAAGTTTTAAAGCAATGAACATAACTCCTGAATATATAAATTCGTTCAAAGCAGTTGGCCTTACCAATGTTCCGAATGAGCAGCTGGTAGCTTTTAAAGCTGTAGGTGTTACTCCCGAATATGTAAAAGGTTGGTATGATATGGGGTTTAAGAATATCGATGCTGATGATTTTGTTGGAATGAAATCGCAGAATATAACTCCTGAATACATGAAAAGCTTTACTGCTCTTGGATATAAGAATGTAAAACCAGAGGATCTTGTTGCATTCAGGGCATTGGGTATTACTCCTGAATATATAAAAAGTTTTGAGGCGGCGGGCTATAAGATCACTGATCTTGATAACTTAACAGGCTTAAAGGCGCAAGGTATCACTCCGGAATTTATTAAGAGTTTTGAATCTGTTGGATTTAAAAATATTGATCTGGATGAAATAGTTGCTGTAAAAGCAGTTGGCGTTACTCCAGAATATATTAAGGAGATGAAATCAAAGGGATTTAATTATGATAAGTTGCAGAAGTATGTTACATTGAAGAGCATTGATTAAATCAAAACCAGCTATATTTTCTACGTTTAGATTTCGTAAGCGGTCGCAAATTGCGACCGCTTTTTTATTTCACTCTTTTTTTGTTTAATAATTTTCGAAGACTCTATTTAATTTTCTTTCTTTGACCAAGGGAGAGCTTTATTTGAAAGCCTCCAAAAGAAGAGACCCGGACAAAACTATTTATATTTTTACGATAAAATTCTTTTTGCCAACATTTGTAAGAAGATTAAAATTGTGTTCCTCATTACTTTTAACTCACTAATGCTTTTAACATGAATTATGAACGGATTTATAAATACAGGTTTCAAAATATCAGTGCTAATAAAAAGAAAGTTACCTGGGAAGAAATAGCAAATTTTATATACTATAAACTTGATAAACCTGCTTCGATCTTAGATCCTGCTGCGGGAAAGTGCGAATTAATCAATGCTATTAAATGCAATGAGAAATGGGCTGTTGATCTAAATAAATATTTCATTGCCAAGTATGCTGATCCGGAAATAAAGATCGTCGTTGGAGATATTTTTCAGGTTGACCTACCGGAAAATTATTTTGAAGGGGTATTTATTTCTAATTTCCTGGAACATTTAAGTTCCCAGGAACAAGTTGCGACATTCCTGGAAAAAATGTTTGCCTGCATTAGGCCAGGCAAAAAAATTGCAATTATTGGTCCCAACTTTAAATATGCTTACCGGTCTTATTTTGATTTTGCTGACCATACTGTTATACTTTCTGAGCTTGGCCTGGCGGAACATTTATACGGAGCAGGATTCGAAATAGAAAAAATTTATCCAAGGTTCCTCCCGTTATCTTTCCGGGGGAAAATACCCGTAAACAAGTTTTTAGTAAAAATGTATTTCGCATTTCCATGGATATGGAAAATCATGGGAAAACAATTTTTATTGATAGCTACAAAGCCAGCGCAAACTCCTCATTAAGCTGATTATTACCATTTATCTTTTTTGAAATCTCCCTTCGAAAAAAACCTTTCTATCAGACAGTATAGCAAAATAAAAAAATACCGGCTGCCCATTTCACGAATTTTTAATTTGGATTTTCCAGATTTGCGATTAGTCCATGAATTTGGCAATATTGTATAGGAATAACCACGTACTATGGCTTTTAAAGGAAGCTCTAAGGTAAGATTGAAATGAGGTGAAAGAAAAGGCTTGAGTCCGTTAATTGTTTCCTTTTTATACAGCTTAAATGCATTTGTTGTATCGTTATATCTTATACCGAAACATATTTGAACCAATGAATTTGCAATCCGGTTAATAATTAGTTTTAGTCTTGGATAGTTATATATCCTTCCACCCTTTACAAATCGGCTACCGAACACACAATCATATCCTTCACATATCTTTCTATAGAATTTTACCAGGTCTTCAGGTGAATCAGACATGTCACCCATCATTATAGCCACGCAATCACCTGAGAAATTTTCAAGTCCTGCTCTTACGGCATAGCCAAAGCCGCCTGGCCCCTGGTTATTAATATAGGTTAAAGTTGGTATTTCCGCTTTAAGATCTTTTAATATCTCCTCAGTATTATCTTTCGAGTTATCATTAACGACTAAAATTTCATGCGGAATATTATTGCTTGATAAAGCGGAATATATTTCAATAACGCTTGATTTGATGGATCCATCTTCATTGTGAACGGGAATTACCACACTCAGTTTCATTTATGGGAGATAGATGTTTAGGAGTTAATTGTCTGTTTTAAAACTATGACATCATGTATCTGGTTCAGGATATCTAAAAGATCATATTTCCAATTCCATTCCGGGTAATGTGTTTTAAATTTTGTGATGTCGCTTATCCACCAGATATGATCACCGCTCCTGTTATTTTCAGAATAGGAGTAGCGCATTTTATTACTTGTAATTTTTTCACAGAGGTCAATAGCTTCAAGCATTGAGCAATTGGAATGTCTCCCGCCACCAACATTGTATACTTCACCTGGACGCGGATTATTATAGAAGTGCCAAAACATATTCACCAGATCAAAGCTGTGTATATTATCACGCACCTGTTTTCCTTTATAACCAAAAATCGTATATGGCTCATTTGTGACGGCACATTTCATCAGGTAAGACAAGAAACCATGAAGCTTTGCACCGGAATGATTAGGTCCTGTCAGGCAACCTCCTCTGAATACACCAGTTTTCATTCCGAAATAATTCCCGTATTCCTGTACCAAAACATCTGCAGCTACTTTAGAGGCACCAAATAAAGAATGTTTTGACTGATCGATAGTCATATGTTCATCGATCCCTTTTTCATAATAAGGATGATCCGCTTCAATTTCCCACCTGTTGTCAAGCTCCTTTAACGGGAGATAGTTTGGAGTATCGCCATAGACTTTATTTGTTGAAGTAAAAATAAAAACTGCTTTAGGAGAATACATCCTGGTCATTTCCAATAAATTTAATGTCCCATTTGCATTCACAGTAAAATCAGTGAAGGGTTCTTTTGCAGCCCAATCGTGACTCGGCTGAGCTGCTGTATGAAGAACAAGCTTTATATCGTCATTATATTCATTAAACAATGCTTTCAGACCATTTTCATCGCGGATGTCAATATCATAGTGTTTATAATTTGAGAATCGGTTAAGAAGACGTTTCTTATTCCATTCATTAGACCCCTCTGGACCAAAAAAATAATTTCTTAAGTTATTATCAACCCCGGCTATAATATCAAATTTTCCTGAAAGAAAATCCACGGCCTCACTGCCTATAAGTCCTGCCGAACCTGTGATAATTGCTACATTCATTGATAAGTTTTTCTACGCTATTAAAATTGGTTTTAAAATATTTTCATTATCTCTGATCCAATGATAAATGTCAAGCACAATGGTTTCAATTTTGGTAGTGGGTTGCCAACCGGTAGTCGTAGTTACATATGAATTATCTGTAATATACATCCTTATGTCTGCCTGCCGGTCCTCATCCACACTTGCAATGTTAACTTTATTGCCCGTAATCTTTTGGCAGATAGCTGTCAATTCTTTTAGTGAAACACTAATTTCTTTTCCTCCTCCTACATTAAATAAGCGGCCATTTAATGTATCCATATTGTGTAACTGGAAATCAATCAACTCACACAGATCATTGATATGTAGTATATCCCTAACCTGTTTGCCTTTACCACCAAATCCATAATAGCTTAGGTCTTTTTTCCAAAAATGATGAGCCACCCAAAGTACGATTACTCCCTGGTCTACTTTACCCATTTGCCATGGACCTGTAAGCACGCCACAACGATTAATTATCGTCCGGATGTTATAAAATTTATTAAACTCCTGGATCAAAAATTCGGAAGAAAGTTTTGTAGCACCATAAAGTGACCTGAAACCCTCTATCGGAAAATCCTCAGCAATGCCTTTTGTGGATATTCCTTTTAGTTTTTGTTGTTCCGATAACAAAAATCTATTATCGTTTTCAGAAAACTCAATTTGCTCAATAGCATTAATCGGATATATCCTGCTGGTTGAAATAAAGATGAAATCAGTCTTCAATTTTGCAGCCAGGTATAAACAATTTATAGTACCTGTCAAATTAGTATTGATGAGATATTCTGGTTGATTACCCAGACCAGCTAAAACAGATGGCTCCGCCGATGCATCAATGATCGTAGTGAGACCTGTTTCACAAGGATAGAAGTCCTCCCGGTTTCTTATGTCTCCATGAATAAACTTGATACCTTGCCCGGTAAGACGAGGAATATTCAATTCTGATCCTCTTCTTTTAAGATTATCCAGGCAACAAATAGAATAATGAGGGTATTTTTTTTTTAGGCTTAGAGCTATAGAAGAGCCCACAAACCCCGCACCGCCGGTAATCAATATTTGTTTAATCATGTAAAGTTCTTGCACAAACAATGAGTGTATCTCAAAAATTGTAAAGTTGCAGCATAATCTCTACATTTGAAAATATAATGTTGACTCAATCTTAAAACATAATGGTCCGAACCGGGAATTTCAGAATCTACATCCAATATTTTTTTCTATTTTTTTTTACTCTTTTGCTTATTCCACCTTCTTTTTATCATCGCCCTCTAGAGGGAATAGATGCCTCCTGGAATATTGCTATTCACCTTGCTCATAAATATAATTTAATATTTGGAAAAGATTTTGTCTTTACTTATGGGCCATTGGGTATTCTTTATTCAAGACACCCGATCTCAGTCAATTTATTCGTATATCTCCTCTTTGATCTTTACTTTCTGGTAACCTTTTTTTTTGTGATGAAG
>DASTZB010000194.1:0-4132 GCA_035764525.1 Chitinophagaceae bacterium
CTTTTGTTGCGACGCTCCGTTTATCTTACTGTAATTCTATTCAACCTATCCGTGAATCGTAAATGGTCAATAGTTAGTAGGAAAAGTCTCAAGTCATTGATCATTCACAATTCATCACTCACTTGTTTAACCACCGGTTAACATCATTTACTTTCAACCTTGTTCAATTTTACGTTGAAATTGAAGAGAATTTAGCTTTCTCGAACAGTTGGTTTTGGTGAAAAACCCCCATGTATCAACACGGGGGTTATTTTTTATTTAGTTACAAGGCAACAACAAAACGATCGTTTTACATTCCACTTTTTTTAAATCGCCTATTTCAATTATTTTTAAAGATGCCGCCAGGGTTTTTAAAAATAAGAGGTCGTGCCGCCAGGGTTTGGCTGAATCTAAAGCAGGGCATGTCACTTGCATGGTCGGCTTCCCCGAAACTTCTTATTCGTTATACGTTGTTGGGAATGTTTAATTCGATCATTCCTCCTATCACGGTCTTACTTGGTGCATTGTTGGTAAATAAAATTGCAGAAGCAAAAATTCATCCACTTCAGTTCAATGATCTTTTACCACTCGTTGTTGGATTATGGATTTGCTTTATCATACAAAGAACAATTGGTTCCTATATCGGTTATGGAAGAAATCTTTATGTACGTCGTGTTGAGTTAGAAGCCGAACGTCGTTTACTTGACAAAGCGTCGAGAGTTGATCTCGGCCATTTCGATAATTCTGATTGGCATGACCGGCTTGCCCGTGCTAAACGGGATGTTTCCTGGAGGCCAGGTGATCTTACATGGTCTGTTCTTGGTTTATCGGGTAATCTTGTTACAATAATTTTAATGGCAGGGCTATTGGCAAGCCTTCATTGGTTGTTAGTTGTCCTTGCATTGGCAACATCATTACTATCATTGATAATTGAGAGCCGTGTCACCTCCCGTTTATATAAATATTATTACCAGGAAACTCCGGAAGAAAGAGAAAG
Source organism: Chitinophagaceae bacterium (assembly GCA_035764525.1). Classification (GTDB taxonomy): domain Bacteria; phylum Bacteroidota; class Bacteroidia; order Chitinophagales; family Chitinophagaceae; genus VBAS01. The sequence goes on from DASTZB010000194.1 coordinate 977, forward strand.
AAATTATATCGGGGAATTATTAATTCAACCAAGGACAATTAAAGAAGTCAAAGCTTATGTATTGGCTGATTATCTTTTAGGCAGACATAAAAACATTTCGGATCATCTTTTCAAACAACGGGAAAGAATGTATCAATCCGGTGTAAGGATCTCTATGATCAGCGGACTTGTAACCGGAACAACGCTGGCACTTGCTTATGTATTTGTAGGATTGCGCGGCATACAAGGGACAATTGATCCCGGCGGTGTTGTATTAGTGATTGGCGCTTTTTCATCTGTAGCAGGAACACTTGGACAGATCTCAAGTACTTTTGTAGCAGTTGATCAGCATACAAGATTTCTGGGTGATTATTTTTCGTTTCTTAAAATTGAAGCATTGCTGCCAGTGCCTGAGAAACCTGTTTCTATTCCTGATGGACCCGTTGATGGCATTAGTTTTGAGAATATCAGTTTTCATTATCCCGGAGGTCATGGTGAAGCAATAGAAAATTTGAATTTGAAAATACGGAGCGGTGAATTAATTGCATTGGTTGGTGAGAACGGTGCCGGGAAAAGTACATTAGTAAAATTATTACTTCGCTTTTATGATGTGCAAAAAGGTTCAGTAAAAATTGGCGGTATTGATGTAAAAGATATGGATCCGGAAAATTTGCGCGGTCGCATCGGCATATTATTCCAGGATTATGCTACATATGAACTTTCCGTAAGAGAAAATGTATTGATGGGCTGGCCTTATGATAAAGGTGATGATGAACGAGTGATGAAAGCTTTGAAAGATTCACGAAGCGAATGGCTGGTAAAAAAAATGGCTAATGGTCTTGATTCAAAAGTGGGAAGATTATTTGAGGGTGGACATGATCTATCCGGCGGCGAATGGCAACGTCTTGCATTAGCAAGGATCATGTATAGAAATGCTGATATCTGGATATTGGATGAACCGACATCATCACTCGATCCCGAAGCAGAAGCCGCCATCTTTGCTGAACTTAAAGAGAATTTAAAAGGAAGAATTGGGATTGTGATCTCTCATCGGTTTTCGACTGTTCGCATTGCTGATCGTATTGCAGTTATTGATGAAGGGCATATAAAAGAACTCGGCACGCACCATGAATTATTAGCTGCAGGAAATACATATGCAAGATTGTTTGAGTTGCAGGCTAGTGGATACAGGTAAGCAGGAATATCAACACGTGGATATATGGTTAATCTTAAATACTTCGAAATGGTTTATGATGATGAGTCCCTCGGAGGTAATGCAGATGCACCTGATGAGTTTTATTATAACAATGAATTTAACTTATACGAATTAAAAGCTGTTCCTTTTTCCTTCATCCTTGACAATAATATTTTTGAGGATTATATAATGAATAACTTGAGTTTTCCATTAATGTCGTCAAGACTTAAATCAATATTTGATAAGTTCAAAAAGACAGCACCTCCATTTAAATGGCTGAATGTTGGTATCCAATCAAAAAATAATAAATATACTTTTGAATATTTTTTAATGGCTTTTTCTGAAAAACCAGACGTACTGGATTTGGCCAAGACAAGAATGATTGAAAATGATTACATCTATGGAGTTTTTTCTTACCCTAAGATCAAAGAATATGCGTTTTTTCCACAACCCAGGGATTTCGATGGCACTTTAGTAATCTCTGAAGAACTAAAAAACGAAATAACCAAAAACCACATTTCTGGAGTCTCTTTTTTAAAAGCTGACATTACATTTTAGTGTTTGCTCAAACCCTCTACGCTTAAATATTTTTATTAGCAGCAGCGAATACATATGTACGATTGTTTGAGGCTTCAGGATATAGGTAAAATCTTGCTTAATTGCATAAAGGCTTGCCCGATCAGCAGAATTGAAAACCAATAAATAAATTTTAGGAAATGTTTTAATAAAAATCGTGGTATAGCGTTAGATAAAACAGAGAAGTAGAGTATTTTTCACTTTCGTGATCATAGGTTATTAATATGCCCGTATCAAAGAAAAAACCATTTTTCGTGCCGTCTGTTTATTGCCAAAAAAAAATATTTAACGAAATCTTATTCCCTTCATCAAAAAAAGGTAAAGACTGCTTATTTTATTACCTCCTATTTTTCATTGTTGGTATAACTTCATTTTGTTCCGCTAATGCACAATTTGTTATCGACAGTTCGTATATAAAACATTTTGAAAAAGAAAATGATGTTGAGGTATACACCGGTGTGACAAAAACCTCTTTCCGTTTCCGCGAATTTGCCAATGATAATTTTATCAGCCAGCATAAACTGTTTGCTAATACCAGCGCCTATACTGGTTTTACAATTGACTATAATTGGTTATCAATTGGTCTTTCAAAGAATATTCCCAATACTTCTGTTGCAAAGCAGAGTACTTCTATCAAAGTGCTAAGTATACATCTTCGTAAAACCCATGAAAAATTTCTATTCGAAGCGGGCACAGACAAATACCGGGGACTGATACTGCAGATAAACAGGCGGCAACGGGAATATGAGTATTATGATGATATAAATTACCGAAGCTACTTTACCCGGATCACCTATATTTTCAATGCAGAAAGATTTTCTTTGAATGCTGCAAGAAATTATTCTCTATTGCAGGCCAAAAGTGCTGGTAGTTTTATGGCGATAGTGTCACCTTTCTTTCATCGTTTTACGTTAAAGGGAGGCGCCAGGGAATATGAAGAATCAGACAGTGTATTTCTTTCCGAAATTAGCAAAAAGCCTTCTTCCGTTAATTTGTTGGTTAGTGGTGGGTATACTTACAACTTTATTTTTAATGATGGTGCATGGAGCATCAACCCCGGCATTTTCATGGGGCCAGCAATCCAAAAAAATATTAAACCAAAAGAGGGCCAGTCACTAAAACTTATTGCTAATTATCAGCTAATCCTAAATGGCGGATATAACGGCCAGAATTTTTATTTTCATGTAAATGCAGTTTATAATAATAATGCTTACCATTTTATGAACTCTAAAATGTCAATTCATAATCGTGAGGTAAGTCTTACGTGTGGCTACAGGATAGGGAAATTAAAAAACAAATTATTCGGCGTGCTTTGATAGACGATGGTAGAATTTGTTTAGGAATAACAGCACCTTTCCCAATCCATTTTCTCTCTTCTTTTGTTTAGGTTATCATCGTAAAAAAGA
>DASTZB010000195.1:0-19399 GCA_035764525.1 Chitinophagaceae bacterium
TGTAAAATAATAAAATCCTGTTAAGAGATGCACTTCACAGAAGTTTAACGTAAGATGGCGTGATAGTTTGATTACAATAACGTTTTATATTCATTAAAATTAAACTCAAACGTTATGAAAAGACTAATACTCATGTTGGCTCCGACCGCCATTTTTCTAGCTTCCTGCAAATCGGGAAACATTAAAGAACCCCAATATCGGGAAATTCAGAACGTACGCATTACGGATATTGGCTTGCTACAAACTACTGCAGGTTTGGATTTGGTTTATTATAATCCAAATGATTTTGGTGTAACACTCAGCCAGGCAAGAGGTGATGTATATGTCGACAACATGTATTTTGGCCGCTTTAGTATCAGTGATAAAGTTGCAGTACGTAAACACCAGGAGTTTATAATTCCCGCTGAATTAAAAATGGATAATATCAGTGCTGTAAAAAATCATCGTGAAATATTTAAAAAACAACAAGCAGTAATAAGAATTGAAGGATTTGCTACATTAAAAAAAGCAGGTTTTAACAAAGAAGTTCCAATCAAATACGAAGGGATTCAGGATTTAGAACGTCTCCGCGCAATCGTATCAAATTAATTTTTGTTTTTTGAAACTTTTGATAACCTGTGCGCATAGCACAGGTTATTTTTTTATTCAAATGCAATGTTTTTCTCATTGTTAAAAGTCAAAAACGACAACTTACTAAGTAAGTGTACTTTAAATATCGAGCATTCACTTCTTTAACAATTATAAAATCTCTGGCATCGTTTTCCATTATATAGATAGAAATGAAGAAAAATTTAATCATCTTAAACAACTCAGTTATGAAACAAGTTCTACTCAAACAAATCGTACTTTTTATTGCCATAGCTGCAGTAGTGTCTGTAGCAGTGGTTGGCTTTACAAAAAACTCGAACTCTAAGAAAGTTGATGCGACCGAATTGGCACAATTCGAGGCGTGGAAGACATCGAGTTTACAAAAAGAATTGGAAAAGGAAAGTGCCATGGTTATTAAACCAGTGACTAAAAGTTCAACAGCAAAACGTGCCGTAAGCTACCAGAGTCCAAAGATGGTATCTGAATCGCAGAATGCCGCTAAAACAACAACCGTAAGAAAGAAAGGTTGGAGTAAAGCTGCAAAAGGTACAGCGATTGGCGCAGGTGCTGGTGCCGTTCTTGGGGCGGTGATCAATAAGAAAAATCGTGCAGTAGGTGCGGTAATTGGCGGTGTAATTGGTGGTGGTGGCGGTTATGTGATTGGCCGCGGAATGGATAAAAAAGATGGTCGTTATTAATGTTAAATAAAATCGATTAGCCAAAGGGACTTTTAAAGTCCCTTTTTTTATTAACTGAATGTCATTCTGAAATTGCTAATTTTAATAAAACTAATTGCAATGAGTAAATTCAAACCTGTCTATTTTATTCTCATAGCCTTGTTCGGTGGAATGATATGTCAATCATGGATGCCGCCTGCTAAAGCAGAAAGAGAATTTTACCAACTTACAATTTATCATTTTAGAGATGCATCACAGGAAAAAGTAATTGATAACTATTTGCAAAATGCATTGTTGCCAGCATTGCATAAAATAAGTATTAAAAATATCGGTGTGTTTAAGAATCATTCAAATGACACACTTGCTGATAAAACTATGTACTTATTGATGCCCGTTAGATCGTTGGAAGAAATAATGAAGATAACATCTAAGCTAAATACTGACAAAGACTACCAGGCCACCGGTACAGAATATCTTAATGCAGTTTATACATCCGCTCCTTATTCCAGGATGGAAACAATTTTACTTCATGCATTTTCACTTGCTCCACGACTTCAATTACCCAAATTAAGTGGCGCAAGAAAAGATAGGATCTATGAACTCCGCAGTTATGAAAGCGCCACGGAGAAAATTTTTAAGAATAAGGTGCAAATGTTTAATGAAGGTGATGAAATTGGGTTATTCAAGCGGCTGAATTTTAATGCAAGCTTTTATGCCGAAGTCATTTCCGGCGGCAAAATGCCGAACCTGATGTATATGACATGCCATGAAAATAAAACGGTTAGAGATGCTAATTGGAAAAATTTTGTAGATGATACCTATTGGAAGAAACTTTCCACAATGCCGGAATATCAGCACAATGTTTCGCATATCGATATTAGTTTTTTGTACCCAACTGACTATTCCGATTATTGAGCATTCGAATTTTATTCTCCCAACTTCTTTTTCACGAATGTGTCGGCTACATAAAGAAAAATACTTCAGGAATGGCTCCCATCCCAGTTGGATTTTTTGCATTCATAGCCAGTATTTTTATCAGCGAAAGAACCAGGCTTGCCAAATCTCTTAACAGGGCTGAAACCGAAAATGTAGAAATAAACAATAAACCAAAGAAATATAAGGGAAAGACATTTTTTATTCTTTTGACGTCACATAAATAACCACAGTTACAATTTTTCAGAAGGTTTTTCAGTTATATCATAGGTTGCATGATTTTTGCTTTTAAAAGGAAACCTTTATAAAGCCCTTCAATATGAAAAAATGTCTTTATTGTATAGCTTGTTTGGTAATTGGATTGCTAATGATAGCAAACATGCAGGCCCAAAGCCTGAAAAGCCTGGAAGATAACAATGGATTTAAAAAATATAAGCTTGGGTCAAAATTCGTTTTGGGTTTGGGAATAAAACATAAAGATGAAGATGGCGCTGATAAAATTATAATCGACTATACAAAAGATATGATCGGCGACATACCCGTTAAAGTAATTGAATTGTATTATTTAAGAGACACTTTAGCAAAGATCATTGTAAGAATTTCTCCGGAATATTATGAAAAGCTGATTGACGCATGCAAAAGTTCTTTTGGCCAACCCACCAAAGACTTTAGCAGCAATGAGAAAGTAAAATTTGATAGCACTGTTTCTGCCAACTCTTTTAAGGATAATTATATTTGGAAAGCTAATCGCATAAGGCTTGAGTATTTTTATTTTTATCCTAAGATAAGCACAGGGGCTTATGGAGCCAGAAGTCTTTATCTTACTTACATATTAAATGACTACGGGCAGCGTGTGCAAAGAGCTCAAAGGGTGGCCAACTCCGCGAAGAATTTCTAATTTAAGATTATTACTAACTTTATTTCATGTCAATTTTAATTGCAGAAGAAAAAGATATTTCTTCGCTGGTGTCATTAATGGACAGCGCCTATCGTGGCGAAGGCGCCAAACAAGGGTGGACATCTGAATCCGATCTTTTTATTGGTAACAAGAGGACCGATGAAACAACAGTGGCTAATCTAATTAAAAAGCCAGGCGCTGTTTTTCTAAAATATTTAAATGAAGTAGGAACATTAGAAGGTTGTGTTTTTCTTCATCAAAAAGATAAAAGGCTTTATCTCGGTATGTTTTCAGTCTCGCCATTGGCACAAGGAAAAGGTATCGGCAAAAAGCTATTGGTTGCGGCAGATGACTATGCTAAAAAAAATGACTGCACTTCTATTTACATGACCGTAATAACAGTTAGGGAAAAATTGATCGCCTGGTACGAAAGAAACGGTTATCAGAAAACAGGCAAGGTGCTTCCCTTTCCTGTTGATGAACGATTCGGGATACCCACGCAACCTCTCGAAATGCTGGTACTTGAAAAGCATTTATAGTGTTGTTCCTTCAACTTAGCCAGCAACGAGCAACAAATTTCTAGTGAAGATCTTTAAAATAAAAGGCCTTCGATTGAAGACCTTTATAGAAAAAAATTTGTTTTTATTAATTTTCCAGTGCACCGTCTTCTTTAAATTTCTTAAATACAGCAATTACATCAGCTGGTAATTTTTCTGTCTTTTTAAATGGCATAAAACCCCTGTCAGTCGGATTTAGTTCTATGCGACGGATCATCGAGTCAATATCTGCTTTTACGTTTGCATAGTTATCGTATGGCTTTTTGTTTCCCCCTTTTGATGGAATATGGCAGGGAGCACAATTCCCCGCTATTACGGTAGATAAATTTGCCGTATAAGTAGTTTTAGGAACAGCAGCAGCTGCCTTGGCGGCTTTCTTAGAAGACGAACAGTATGTTAATCCTAATGCAAGAACTGCCATGCCAGCGAATACATAGATTTTTTTCATTCTTAGGTTTTTTAGTCTTTAAATGTATTGAAAAATTTTTAATCAAAAAATCTTTACCATTTTGATAATTATAAAAATTATTCCAGCGGTACATTTGCCTCTTCTTTTATGCTAACACCTGTTTTTGCTACATATAGAAACGCTTATACCGGTTTGTCCCGCCCCACCTGGTTGCTTTCAATTGTAATGCTAATCAACCGTAGCGGAACAATGGTTGTTCCCTTTCTTACGCTTTATCTTATTTCAATGGGTTATAGTGTTTCTAACGCAGGATTTGTCTTTGCCTTTTTTGGCCTTGGGGCATTTAGCGGCGCTTTTGTTGGCGGTAAACTTACTGATAAGATAGGCTTTTACCCGGTTCAAATAATAACCCTGCTTGGCGGTGGAGTGATGTTCTTTGTTTTGTCTGGAATGAAAACCTATGGGCTTATTTGCCTTTTTACATACCTGCTTGCATTTATCAATGAAGCTTTTCGTCCGGCAAATTCTACCGCGATTGCATTTTACAGCAAACAGGAGAACAGAACAAGATCCTATGCATTGAATAGACTTGCAATTAATCTTGGGTGGGCGATCGGTAGTGCGCTTGGGGGTGTCCTGGCAAACATAAATTTCGATCTCCTTTTTTATGTTGATGGCGTTACAAATATTGTAGCAGGTATTCTTATATGGGTTTTCTTAAAACCTGTTAAATTTAAATCAGCGGCTGAAAAACATTTTGAAACTGAAAGATCGTTATCTCCATACAGAGATAAAACCTACCTTCTTTTTATTTTACTTACAGTTTTTTTTGCGAGTTGTTTCTTTCAAATATTTACTAACCTCTCGCCTTTCTTTTTCAACGAACTGCATTTTTCAAAACCACTCATTGGTTTTTTATTATCAGTTAATGGGATAATAATTGCTATTGTTGAAATGGTGTTGATCTATAAATTGGAAGGCCGACGAACAAACCTTGATTATATTTTTGTCGGGATGTTAATGGTAGGTATTGCTTTTCTTATGCTCAATATTCCAGGAATGGGCCCTCTGTTGGCTTTAGGCATGATAGTAATGGTAACATTTGGGGAAATATTTGCCATGCCATTTATGAATAGTTTTTGGATAAACCGGACCCAGCCGGAAAACCGCGGCCAATATGCTGCATTATACACTATGGCATGGTCAGCGGCCCAAACACTCGGTCCACTTGGAGGTTCACAATTGGTTGGTCATTTTGGGTTTAAATGGCTCTGGTTCAGTGTGGGAGCGCTGTGTGTCACAGTTGCACTCTTAATTAAAAAACTAAAGAAAAATGAGCAGTTAGAATAAAAATAAATACGCTTCTGGCCGTTTTTCCTTGGCACGATTTTCATAACTTGAATACTCAAATTTTCATTATGGATAACAATATGGACAATACCACAGGTAAGAAAGCTAAAAAGGAATTGCGTAAAACGATATCGGCAAAATTGGAAAACAGTTTAGTTGAACTCCAAAACGGTACAAAGGAGAAAAAATTTAAGGCTGCCATCAAAAGAGCAAGTAAGTTGCTGGCAAATGACCTGTTTGTAAAGTCACCAAAAGAAAAAAAGAAAAAGGAAAAAAATACTACTGTGATGGCAGAGGCTATTGGAGCTTAAACTTTTTGCTACCTGATTGCCGTCCCGTGTTATGCGGGGCGGTTTTTTATTTGTTTCCTTTTCCAATCCAAAATATTTAACCAGATACTTAAAGCCAAAGAAAGAAAAAACACAATCAGCGTTACTTTATCCACGAGATCCTTTTGAAAATTAATACCGGTAAGTTTTAGTAATAAGAAATGAACATACGATGTAGACTGATCATGCAATCCCATTTTTTCTCTTACATCCCAATGCCAATCGGTACAAAAACAATAACCCCACCCGTACCAAATGCCAACAATAAACCAGGATGATGCTGTAAGTAAAAGTGTGAATAGATTCCAGCGACGGGTCTTTTTCCATGCCCACCCAAAGCAATTAAACAATATGAGAACCGTGTGAAAGACGAAGAAAGAAATATTCAAAAACCCGTAACCCATTAATATATTCTGCCTTCTTCATGACTCAGTAATTGCTCCGCCACAGAATGATCAAAAACCTCTTCTTTATTTGAAATAACCTGTCGCAATAGGTCATGAATAGTAATGACGCCGGCAAATTCCTGATCCTTGTAAGCAAGCAGGTACCGGGCTTTATGGGAGATCATCAGGTTCATGCAATGCTCTACCGTATCTGATGTTTCAACCATTGGAAGATCATTGGTCATAACTTCTTTCACTTTTGTGTTGGCGCTTGACCGGCCTTTAAGTATAACATTGCGGCTATAATCTCTTTCACAAAAGATACCTTTGAACTCATCTCCTTTCATTACAACCAGGTAACTGAGATTAACTGAGTTCAACATTTGCAAAGCATCAATAACAAGAGCGTCAGCATCAATATTGTTGAAAACAAGTGGTTTGCTTTTCAGCAGATCGTTTACGGTACGCATAACTTATCGTTTGTTATAAAGTTCGGGCTTTTTATCAAAAAACAAATTGATTTCAACCGTTATCTGGAAACAATTATAGCTGCATCGGGCTCGCTTTATTGAAATTTTCTTCAGAAGCTCCTTCGCTGGTATCAGCGTCCATAACAATTCTCCAGGTCCCACTTTCTTTTCGTAACAATACGTGAAAACGGCCAAAGCTTTTTCGTTGTTCACCGGTCAGAATATTGGTGCTTGTCGTTTTGTAAAAACCCACTTCAAAGGCTTTATCCTCGCTGGAGATCCGTTGGGTAAACCGTAGTTCAATATTCTTTTTCCAACTACTCCATTTTGCTTTTATACTGTCCGGTATTTTCTTAAAGTAATGGTCATAGCCAAAAATTTGTCCATCATCCTGGATCACCCTTACTACATCTTTGCTATGTACCGATTTGAATAGTTCCTCATCCCCGTTCCCGAAGGATCTAATGAACTTCATCCAAACCTGTTCATTTATTTCTTTTGTGATCTTCTTGTCCTGGCCAAAAAGCATAAAACCAGGAAATAAAATAAGCATGGCTATCATTATCTTTTTCATAACTTTTTTTTCAAAAATACCTCATTATTCACTTTTGGGTGAAACCGTTTTCGTTGTAATAAATCCCCTACTTTCGTTGCAAATATGTAATGATGGATCTGCAAAAACAATTTGAAGAGGCGACTGCGAATAGTAAAAATCTAAGTGAAAAACCATCCAATGAAGTTTTGCTTCAATTGTATTCTTTATATAAGCAAGCTACGGCTGGCGATGTTGACTCTGAACCCCCTTCTAATCCGTTTGATTTTCTAAATAAAGCCAAACATGACGCATGGACCTCATTGAAAGGGAAAACAAAAGAAACAGCTATGCAGGAGTATGTTGATCTGGTTAATAAACTTAAAGGCTGAGTTTATTAGAATATGCTGGAAAAATATTTGCAAATTCTTGTTTGTCCCGTCACACGTTCTGCACTCAGGCTGCATCAGATCTCTGTAAAAGCAAAATTATTCAGCAGCGGAGAAAAACAAACTATCAGCGAAGGAATTTTGTATGCCGATAAAGATTGGTTCTATCCAGTTATTGATGGAGTACCGCGTTTACTGATCGAATCTTTTTTGGATGATGCTGAGTTTTTAAGAGCAAATCTTTCAGATTATGAGCAGAGGAAAGAATACTTGCTTAAAAACTATACTGAATTAATTCAACAGGCAATTAAGAAAAATAAGAGGACAAAGAAGAGTTTTGAACTTGAATGGGGTCTATTTAATTACGAAGGGGATAAAACATGGGAGTTGCAGGGAGAAGATCTGTTGGAGAGATTTTTGAAAGAAACGGATGAGACACAAGAGTCGTTGAAAAGTAAATTGATCTTCGATGCCGGTTGCGGCAATGGGCAATTGAACCAATATATTGCCCGTTGTGGTGCTTTAGTTGTAGGAATGGACTTAAGCAGAAGTGTTGAAAGAGCTTTATTAAATAATAAAGAAGAAAATGCTTTTTTCCTGCAGGGTGATGTACAATTTCCTCCCTTGCAATTTGAAAAATTTGATATTGTTCATAGCAGCGGCGTTTTGATTTGTACAAATAACAGTGAACTTACATTTTCAAAAATTGAACCTTGTGTAAAAAAGAATGGCAAAATGAGTGTTTGGCTTTACCATCCAAGAAAAAATATTATTCATAATACGTTTAATTTTTTGAGAAACTATACTTCCAAACTTCCAATTAAATTTCAGTATTATTTATACCTGTTTACTCTTTTTCCTGCAAGCTATGTTATAAAAAAAATGAAGGGTAATAAACAGAATGCACGGGAAATGATGATCGCTATTATGGATTGGTTCTCGCCTGAATTTCGCTGGGAACATACACAGGAAGAAGCGACGGGTTGGTTCACAAAAAGAAATTTCAGTGATGTGAAAGTAACAACAACCGATGCATTTGGTTTTAATATAATCGGGAAAAAATGATCAACTGGTAACTGAATTATACATATCATCAAACATTTTGCCGATACGTTGATAATTGAATTTTTGCTGATTATCTTCTGCTACTTGTTTTGAATTTATTTGGAACCGGTTTTTCATAAAGTAGAGAATTTTTTGAACAAGATCTTGCACATTACTTTCTGCTACCAATAAGCCGCTAATCCCGTCTGTAACCAACTCCCTTGTTACATCGAGATCGCTTACAATAATCGGCACGCCGCAGCAAAGTGACTCCGCAATCACGCAGCCAAAAGTTTCATACCGTGTAAAATGAACCATCGCATCAGAGTTATTAATCTGTTTTGCAACATCAGCATAAGGGATCTCCCCCATAAAAATCACTTCTTTTTCAAGAGAGAGATCTTTGACCATTTTTTTAAACTTATCCTTTGCAGGTCCGAGGATCTTTAAAACAAAATCATTTCTTTCCTTTTTTACAAGAGATAATGCCTGAAGCATTCCTTCTGGATTTTTCTGATTTATCAACGAAGAAATATGTATAAAACCGAATTTGTTGCCTCTCTCCTTTTCATGGTATTTAAAAACATCTGTATTCACAACGTTTGGAATTACGATCGGCTTTGTATCGGTAAGTTTTATGTCCAATAATGCATCAGAAAGGCTTTTGGAAACAGCATGTATCTTTTTTGCATTGCTATAGATAACGGGAACCATTTTCTTTTCAAATTGTCCGGGAACATGATAATTATCATAGCCGGGCATATAAATGCCATCATGCTCGGAAATGATGTACTCTAATCCTTTTCTTTTTTTAAGATATAATGCAAATAAACCGGCAGGAAAAGCAACATGCACATGCACAAGATCTGGTGATGAATCAGCAAAAATTTTGTTATACATTTTTCGCAAAGCTGAAAATCTTTTTACTCCATTGATTACCGGGGAAAGAATTCCTTTCAAAGATGGATAATAATAGATATAGACAAAGAGATTTTCATTTATCCTTTCTTCTACAAGTTCGGGCTCTTTGATAGTTTCATCAATAGCTGTATAAAAAATGGTGATACGATTAAACAGCGATGCTGATTCAGCATGTCTCTTTATAAAATCCCCGGGATAAGGATTTCTGCGGGTGGGGAACCAACTTGGTAAATAAAGAATATGCTTCATGTATCGGGATTATCTGTTATCAAAATCCTGCCTGAAAATAGATCAAAATCAGATTTTTTTAATGCAAAAAAATCTTTAAACGGTACATTGGTAACAGACATTGACCTAAACATGAAATAAGCAGTTGTTATTGAATAGGCGATCAGATTCGCAATCGCTGCTCCTTTATAACTGAGTGACGGTATTAATAACAGATCCAACAAGATCATAAGTAGACAACAAAGCAGAGAACCCACAAGGTTTATTTTTAGCAACCTGTTTGCGGAAAAATATGCGGCAAGCAAAGTAGTAATCGTGAAAATTAAATATCCTGGTGTCATTATTAATAATGAAAGAAAGCCATCAAAATAAATTGATGGTAAGAAAAGCTTATAAATTATTAAAGCGGCAATGATCAATAAAAGTGTCAAGGCAATGTGTATATAAAACGAGACCCTGCAAAGAGAAATAAACTTAGAATCAGTTAATTTTTGTTCCTCATTTTTTAATGCTGGAATAATTAAACCGGCTAACACGCCAGGGATGATCCATAATAGCTGTGCAAATTTTGAAGCTTGGGCATACACCCCCAGCGAGACATGATCATAATAAATACTGATCAGCCAATAATCGGCCCTGAAGGCAATGAACTGAATGATATTTGTGAGCAATACAATAAAAGAGAAAGATGAAAATGATCTCATTTCCTCCTGTGAAATATTCTTAAACGCCGGGTTAAACTTTATAATAAAGAAGAAAGCTAAAATGAAAGCAGGAATAAAAACAAAAAGGCTGTAGATCCAGATCGGGAAATCGACAATCAATATTGGCTCGATAACCCAGATGATCAAAACAACAAGTAATAGTATACCAGTAACGATTGACAGCAACTTATTACAAAGCTTCGCCTCATGCTGGGAATAATAAAGGGATAAAAACTTATCCATTAATACTAAACCAGTGAAATAAACTATTTCGGCAAAAAATATCCTGAGATCATAACTGCCGCCAAGCAGTGTATGACCTAAAAAAATATAACCAAGTATTGCAATTATATAAAAGAATGATAGCTGGATAGCTGCGGTTATCACTGTAAAAGAGAAAATTTTATTGCGGCTGTAATTTCTTCCTGCGACACCATGCCAAACAATTGCTGCGTCCGTTCCCAACCCGGTAATGATATGAATGAAGGCAGCATTCACAATGATCAATGAAAGCGTTCCAAATTGGCTTGCACCAGCAAGCTTTGCAATTATCAAACTGATCAAAAAACCGATGCCAGTAAAAATCACCCTGAAAATAAATCCACGTAGTAGAATCTGCACAATCTTAGTTTGTGCAAATAAAATATAATTTTATCCAAAATATGGGATTGGGCGGCTATGTTTTATAAATTATTGAATGTTTATACCCGGAATTTTTCTTTTCCTCATCGAGGCTTAAAGTATTTTCTTAAAGCCGCGAATTCGTTAGGGATCGCGAACCGGGTATACAAAAAAAGACTTCTCCACAATTTTTATATGTTATTGAATCCAACGGAGCATATCCAGCAGCGACTTTTTTGGTATGGCTACTATGAAAAGGAATTAGGCGAATTGTTGAAAAAAATTGTAAACCCAGATGATGTGTTTCTTGATCTTGGCGCTAACATCGGGTATTTCTCTTTACTCGTTGCCAGTAATTCCCCTTCCACAAAAATCATTTCATTTGAACCTGTAAAAGACCTTTTTCAAAATATGAATGATAATATTTCTCTCAACAATATTAAAAACATATCGACGATAAATGCCGCAGTGGGAGAAATAAATGGAGAAAAGGAGCTATTTGTTTCCGCTTCAGATAACCTGGGAATGTCCTCTTTTAGACAACCCGAAAATTATTCCGGCAGAAAGGAGAAAATAAAAGTGGTGACAATAGACGATTGGTATAAAACATCTGGGCTGTCAAAAATAGATATAATAAAGCTTGACATAGAAGGGAGTGAGTTAGCCGCATTGAAAGGAATGAAAGAAGTAATACAGACTCAAAAACCTGTATTGATCGTGGAAATTAATCCTGAAACTCTTTCCATGTTCAATTTAGAGCCTTCTGATATCTATGTTTATTTAAACCAATTTAACTTTGAGGGATTTTTAATTTCCGGGAACGACAGACTTGAGCATTTAGACAAAAACAAAATAAACCAAACAATAAATGTTTTGTTTATTCACCATGAAAAAATGAATGCCTATTCCGAACTGTTTAATAAATAGACATGGCAATTTTTAAAAGAAAAATAAATATTCAATCGGAGCTGAACACTGGTTTTGGAGTGAACAGTGAAAATAGCAGCGGACGATTTTATAATCGTAAGAGCGGTGGTGCCAACGTATTGAAAAGAGGAATTGGGGTTCTCAACAGGCATAGCTGGTATCATACGATGCTTGCAATGCCAAGAGCCAAATTTCTTTCATTTTTGTTAGCAGTCTACATAATTATCAATTTGTTTTTTGCAGGTATTTATTACATGATTGGGATCGATCATCTTGCTGGTGTACACCAGGGATCGGATATTAAGAATTTTAGTGAAGTTTTTTTCTTCAGCGCTCAAACTTTTACGACTGTTGGTTATGGACGTATTAGCCCGGTTGGTTTCGCCGCAAGTGCCGTTTCAACTTTTGAGGCCTTTCTTGGCTTACTGAGTTTTGCGTTGGCAACGGGTTTGTTTTATGGACGATTTTCGCGGCCGAGGGCATTTCTCCGTTTCAGTCATAATGCGATAATAGCTCCTTATAAAGACGGTATCGCGTTGATGTTTCGTATGGCACCGTATAAAAATAATCTTCTATCGGAAGCTGAGGCAAAAATTAATTTGGCGATGCAACTAGAGGAAAATGGAAAAATGGTGAACAGGTTTTTTAATCTTGATCTTGAAATTTCAAAGATCAATGCCTTGGCTTTAAGCTGGACGATCGTTCATCCCATAAATGAAAAAAGCCCTCTTTATAATTTTAATTATACTGATATGGTGAATGCAAAAATTGAAGCATTGGTATTTGTAAAAGCATTTGATGAGGTTTTTTCAAATACAGTTGTACAACGTTTTTCCTATATTGCTTCCGAGATTATTTGGGGTGCTAAATTCCGAATGATGTATCATGCTGATGAAAGCAAAAATGCAACAGTTCTTGATCTGAATAAATTGAATGATTACGAAAAAATTGAATTACTTTCTCCTGTTATCGCTTCGCAATAATTTGTCCTGCCTTATTTGAATGAATGACTTTCTGTCTATATAGTATGCAAACAATAAATAGAATATTGGCAAAAAACTAAGTATTTTGAGAATAAGGCTTCCTGTAAAAAATCCGAGAAGATAAAATACAAATAATACAAAAACATTTCCCAATAATTGCAGGTCATCGATCGAGCAAACAACTTTAAAGTGATAATAGCTTGGTTGTTTATAGGTCAGATCAATTGGTTTTGTAAAATGAAATCCATCAGTAACAACTATTTTAGAATGGTTGTCATATACTTCAATTATGACCGGGTCTTCATTGGGTAACGGGTAGATCTCTTTATTATTTACAATTACTCTCACATTCAGAATGCTAAGTAGTATCTGTTTTTTTCGGCTGATGACAATATAATATTGAGCAGGTATATATTTTTATTTCAGTGAACGGATGATCTCGATAAAATCAGCTGCAACCAGCGAAGCACCGCCAACCAATCCGCCATCTACATCCGGGCAACTAAATAATTCCTTTGCATTATTTGCTTTTACACTACCTCCATAAAGAATGGGAATCTGGTTTGCAATTGCCAAGCCATATTGGCCTGCAAGGATAGAACGTAAATGTGCATGCATTTCTTGTGCCTGGGCAGTGGTAGCTGTCTTTCCCGTACCGATTGCCCAGATAGGTTCGTAAGCGATCACTATGTCTTTTGCTTGTTCTACGGATAAATGAAATAAAGATTCTTTTAATTGCTGTGCCACATATTCATTTTGAGTTCCTGCTTCACGAATTGCCAATGCTTCGCCACAACAAAAAATTGGGGTAATAAAATTTTCGAAACAAAGATTTACTTTATCCGCAAGCATTGCATTTGTTTCAAAAAAGTATTCTCTTCTTTCACTATGACCAACCACGCAATAAACAATCTTTAGAGAATGAAGCATTTCAACTGATACTTCACCGGTATACGCCCCGGATTTTCTATGATAACAATTTTGAGCCGATGCATAATAATTTTTTTCGTCAGCTACTTCACTTCTGGTCATCGTTAAGTAGGGATAAGGAACTGCAAAAATTGTTTTTTGGTGATCTTTTAATTTAATTTCTGCGGCCAGGATATCATCTAAAAGTTTTTCTCCTTGCTGAAAAGTTAAGTTCATCTTCCAGTTGGCTGCTGCAATTTGTGTACGCATGATTTGGTTTTAGTAGTTTTTAAAGATATAGGTAAGAATTGTTTTTTCATTTTCAGTAATAGCTTCGTCTTTTAACTTTTTCCAACTATCGATGTCTGCTAATGCTTTCTGTAATTCATATCTCCGGAGTCCATCACTGCCCCATGAAAAGTTGGGAATATATTTTGGAGTAAGGCCCGTTTCAAAAACATTACTGCAAACTCCCATTACGGTTCCCGTGTTGATAGATGTATTAATGGATGTTTTAGAATAATCACCCATAAACACTCCACATTTTTGCCCGGCAATCATTTCACCTTTGGGTGTCCATACTTTTACAATGCTGGCATTGTTTTTAATATTTGAATTACTTGTGCCTGCGCCAAGATTGCACCACTCTCCTATTACAGAGTCACCAATGTAACCATCATGTGCTTTGTTAGAGTAAGCAAAGAATACAGAGTTCTTGATCTCCCCGCCGATTGTGCAATACGGACCCACGGTACTCGCTCCGTAAATCCTTGAATTCATTTTTATGACTGCCCCTTCACCGCATCCAAAAGGTCCTTTAATTGCCGTTCCTTCCATTATCACCGAATTTTTGCCAATATATATAGGGCCTTCAGAAGCGTTAAGAATGCAATGTTCAACATTTGCGCCTTTTTCAATAAAAATATTTCCTGGTTTATTTACTCTATTTGTTTTTGAAATTTTCTGGGATTTTCTTTTCTCAGTTAATAATTTGAAGTCTTCACAAATAGCATGATCATTTATCTGGAAAATATCCCAGGGGAATTGAATATTTTTTATTTCATCACGAATAGTTATAGCCTTTGATACTTTTATTTTATTGGGTTCCTGGATCTCCTTTTTTGAAAATCTGAAAATGACGCCGGTGTTTCCATTTGCAGAAATAAATTCTCCGTTCTTTAATTTTTTTAGCGCTTTTATAAGTTTGGGAGAAGGAAGAATATTTCCGTGTATCATGAAGCAAGTATCATTTTCACTGATCTTTTCTAATCGAATTGACCGATCAAGATCTTTATAGTCATCCTCCCAACGATCATATGATGTTACACCAAGAATCCTTTCCCATTTTTCCCGAATGGTTAGAATACCCACTCTTATGTCCTGGATCTGGCGGGTGAGTGTAAAAGGATATAAATTTTCCGGTTGACAAAATTCTTCAGTGAATATGATTTTAACAGGCATCCGGTAAAGCTAAAGATTTTAAAAAATAAAAAGCCCCGAAGAAGAATCTCCGGGACTAAAGTATAGCCATGAAAAACAAAAACTTAATAATATTCTAATTTAAGAATTTATTTTTTCTTTTCGTATTTCCGTTTGAATTTATCAATACGACCCGCAGTATCTACCAGCATGTTCTTGCCCGTAAAAAACGGATGAGATGTATTGGAAATCTCCAATTTAACCAGGGGATATTCGTTTCCATCCTCCCACTTGATTGTTTCTTTTGAACCAGCAGTTGAGCGGCTTAAGAAACTGTGACCATTACTCATGTCCTTAAAAACTACTAATCGATAACTCTTTGGATGAATATCCTGTTTCATAAATGTTTGATTTAAAGGCTGTACGGATTTTGCCGTACTTATTAAAAAATTTACGTGCAAAAGTAACGTAACCAAAGCTAACCACCAACAGAAGGTCTAAGAAATAGAAAAGCGCCGGATTTTTCTTCCGTTCATTTGCCGAAGCTCCTGAACGTCTTACTAACCCAACGCTTTCCGTGAGGTTCTGTATCTTTTGACGGACCATCGACCTCAACGATCAAATTCTTCTTTTGACGGATTCCTCTGATCGCAGATCCTTCAAATCTTTTGACGGACTTTCCGGACCTCAGATCAAACTCGCTTTTGACGGCTCATTCAATCTTATAACGCTAAGATGCCTTACAATAAGTTGTCTTCCAAATTTTTTGCCTATTTGATACCCACCTGTTTTGCACAAATTAAATTTGAGATATGCACAATTTATCAATAGTTATGAACAGTTTATGAACGAATTAATCCCGCATATTGACAAATTGAAGGGGCAATTTCAGATTAGATGATTTACATAGCTGAATCACTGATTGAAGGTCATCAATTTTTTTTCCGGTTACTCTTACCAGGTCGTCATTTATTGAGGCCTGTACCTTCATCCCTGAATCTTTTATCAGTTTAACTATCTTCTTTGCATCTTCTTGTGGAAGACCATTTCTTACTTGCACTTCTTTTTTCCAGGTCTTGCCGCTTTGTTGCCCTTCTTTACTTAGATCAAATGCCAATGGGTCTATTCCTTGTTTATGTGCCCGGCTAACAAGTACATCACATAGCTGTCGCATCTTCATGTCATCTTCAGTCTCGATATTGATCTTAAAGTCTTTCTTATTTAAATCAATTACAACATGACTTCCTTTAAAGTCAAACCTGTTTGTGATTTCTTTTGTTGTCACATTAACTGCATTGTCCAATGCTTGCGCATCGACTTTTGAAACAATATCAAATGATGGCATAATTTAATTTTAGATTTATAAAATTGAAGCTTTTAAATTAAGTTTTAAAATAAAATTATTAAAACAAAAAACCTCTCTTAGAAAAGAGAGGTTTCACACACATGAGAAAACTGAAATTTATTTTTATTGGCTCTGTCCTACCCTGTTTTGTTCATCTTGTGAACTGCTATTTCTGCGTCGCGGTTGATTTTGCTGACCAGTCTTTCCAAAACGCCACGTAAAAGTTCCGGTTAACTGTCTTGTATCGGGACGGGAAATGAAACCGCCATCCACCAGTCCATATGTATTTCTTCCCTCAAATTTTTGCCATGCAAATGGATCCCGGAAATTAAACCGTAGAGTACCTTTCCCTTTCATTACCTGTTTTTGAACTCCTATGCTCATCTGGTAAATGGGTTCCATTTTTGTAAGACCATTAAGAGCTTTGTGGCGATAGAATCCACTTAATTCAGCTGTCCAGCCTTTTTTGAAAGTAAAATTATTGGTTACGTTAGCTGTAAAGGAGGTATAAGCCATGTCGATATTAATAGTATCATAAACACCCTTATAATGATTATTAAACACATTTGTAAAGAAATTTGCATTCCACCATTTTGCAAATGCAATTGGAGCCGTAATAGAAACACCGATGTTAGTGTACCTCGCAACATTATCAACGGTAAGGAATCTTATTTTGCTATTAGGCTCAGGTTTTACAATTTGAGAAATTACATCATCTGTGTTATTGTAATTGAATGTTGTTATAAACTTGCCATTGAAACTATGTGTCACGTCAATGTTATGAGTGTATTGCGGACGCAGATAAATATTCCCCTGCCTGTATGTTAGGGTATCGAGGAAATAAATGAAAGGATTCAGATCCTGGTAATTGGGTCTTTGAATACGGCGACCATAAGCTATTGCAAATGTATTTTTCTTATCAAGTTTATAGCTTATAAATGCAGTGGGGAATAGATTTGTAGTATCTCTTTTAAAAGTTTGGTTTGTAATAACCTGGTTGCCGTGAGAAATAGAGCTTTCGAGTCTTAATCCAGCCTGGAACGTCCATTTTTTAATTTCACGGTTGAAATTGACATACCCTGCGGCTATTGTTTCATCATAAATAAAATGATTGGAACGGATATGATCCGTTTCCCAATCGTCATTGACCCACCTCTCATAATTAACGAGATTGTCATTTTTTACATAACTGAATTTCATACCTGCTTCAAATCTTCCACCACCTTTTACTGGGTGTGTATAATCAGTTTTGAAAGTGTAAATATTAATATCGGATGGTAAATGTCCCTTTAAATAAGAGGTGGATGTTTTTTGTAAGGTACCGTTATAAAAATCTGTTGTCAGTACCATATCTGATACATTATTATAAGCCACATAATCAAAATCTGCAGTTATTTCTCTGCCGGTTGTATCAAATGAATGTTTCCAGTTAAGGTTAAGTGTTGCATTTTGAAACTTAAGGTCATTATCAGTAGAAGAAACCAGCCTGTTTTCTAATTGCATGTTTGCGTCATACAGATCCGAAACCGATGTTGGTGTAGGATGTCCCTTAAATGTAAATCCACTAACGACAACTCCGAAAATATTCTTTTTATCTGCGTACCAATCTAATCCCAATTTCAATGTGTGATTGTTATTACCAAATTTGAATCGTGTTTCTGTGAAATTATAACCTGTGATATCATGATTTTC
Source organism: Chitinophagaceae bacterium (assembly GCA_035764525.1). Classification (GTDB taxonomy): domain Bacteria; phylum Bacteroidota; class Bacteroidia; order Chitinophagales; family Chitinophagaceae; genus VBAS01. The sequence goes on from DASTZB010000195.1 coordinate 18,312, forward strand.
ATCTAAAAACTTGCTATCAAGGCTAAGGCGATTCATTCCGCGAAAAATATTTGGATTGTAATTACCAAAGAAATTGAACTTATTCTTTCTCCAGTTAAAATTGAAACTGTTTTGCGTTTTAGGGATCATGTAAAAAGCCTTATCAGGACTATAAAAACTGGTAGTGGCGCCAATCATAATGCTTCCATTAAAACCATTATTTTTTCCCTTTTTTGTTTTGATATTAATAATACCAGAATTTCCGGAGGCGTCATATTTCGATGATGGGTTTGTCATGATCTCGATCTGGTCAAGGGCTGATGCCGGCATATTGCGTAGCAGGTTAGCCAGGTCGGTTGCAGATAAATAAGTCTGTTTACCATCCATCATCACGATCACACCCTGTTTGCCTCGAAGACTGATGGTACCATCATTATCCACGGTAATGCCCGGCGATTTTTCCAGTATGTCAAGCGCTGAGGAACCAGCACTTGTTGGTGAAGCATCAACATTCACCACAGTTTTATCTAGCTTAGTTTCAATAAATGGCTTTTTAGCAGTTACCATAACTTCCTGCATAGATTTAGCCTCGGCTGAAAGCCTCATTGTTTCAGCATTGAAAGATGAACTAGCGGCAGTGATCTCAAATGATTGACCAAATCTCTTCTGAAAACCAATAGAAGAAACGGTCAGCAGAAATTTTCCTTCACTAATATGTTCAAATTCATACTTTCCTTCTTTATTGGTTACAGCAATTTTTACCAATGATGAATCTTTTGCACGCAACAATGACACTGATACTGATTGCAATGGTTTTTGTGATTCATCAGTAATGACACCAGCAACCTTACCAATCTTATTTTGTGAAAAGACAATTGCAGAAAATAAAATACATGTCAAAAGGGTAAATAACTTTCTCATAATCGGGGCTATACTTTAGTTGATAATTGGCTACTGTATAAAATTGCACCGAATAAATTCTATTAAGAAATGAAATATGATAACATTCGTAGTTCCGGTGTTGAAGGGCAAATACTACTTACCTATACACAAGCGGTAAGATTCTTGTTTAACAGTACCAAATTGTGAAAAACTGTTAAAAAAAGAAA
>DASTZB010000196.1:0-4699 GCA_035764525.1 Chitinophagaceae bacterium
GTGGTATCTGTTGCTAAGCAGTACCAGCACCAGGGGCTTTCTCTTAGCGATTTAATCAACGAGGGCAACCTCGGTTTGATAAAAGCAGCCCAGCGTTTCGATGAAACAAAGGGTTTTAAATTCATCTCTTACGCCGTATGGTGGATTCGCCAGTCCATCTTGCAAGCGTTGGCAGAGCAGGGCAGATTAGTCCGCCTGCCTCAAAACAAAATTGGCACGTACAACAAGGCTAATAAAGCCTACATGGCTTTCGAACAAGAACACGAAAGAGAGCCAAGCACGGAGGAACTTGCTGAGATCCTTGAAATGAGCGAAACAGAGATCAACAATATTTTCCAAAGTAATACCCGCCACACCAGTCTTGATGCACCCGTGCATGAAGCTGAAGATGTAGCAATGGGTGATCTGCTGGAAGGTAGTGATGATACTGACGACGATGTGATGAAAGATTCACTTCGTAATGAAATCCGCCGCATTTTGAAATCTCTTTCTCCCCGTGAAGCTGAAATTGTAAATGCTTATTTCGGTCTTGATGGTGAAAACGGAGTAACCATTGAACAGATCGGGCAGAAGTATGATCTTACAAAAGAACGTATTCGCCAGATCAAGGAAAGAGCAATTAAGCGTTTGCAAAAAGCCCGTTACAGCAATGCACTAAAAGCATATTTAGGCTAAAATAAATTGATGGGTTAACCTTAAACAGTCTCGCTTCTGCGGGACTGTGTTGTTTTTATCATATTCGTAAACAAATCTTGAGGGCCGGCGTTTAACTTTGCGCGGAGCTATGAGACATATTTTCTTCTTAATAATTACAATTTTTGTTCTTGCATCCTGTGAAAAGGGAGTAACATTTGATCTTGATGAATCATCTCCAAAAATTGTTGTAGAGGCTACTATCGAAACAAACCGACCGCCATCTGTGATCTTAAGTAAAAGCCAGAATTTCTTTGCCCAGATAACTCCCGATATTCTTGAAAAAAGTTTTGTAAGAAACGCTGAGGTATATGTTTCAAATGGAACTGTTACGCATAAGTTGAAAGAGTATACGGTGCCGCTTTCTACCGGGTATACTTTCTATTTTTATTCTATTGATTCCTCAAATCTTTCTACTGCATTTCTTGGTCAAACGAATACACAATATTCATTACGGATCGTTGCAGAGGGAAAAGAGTACACAGCTAGTACAAGAATTCCAGCGATCACAAGAAGAATAGATTCTCTGTTTTGGAAACAAGCGCCTGGAAGCAATGATACCAACAAAGTGGCGCTTATGGTTCGGGCAACTGACCAGGCAGGCTATGGAGATTATATCCGTTATTTTACAAAAAGGAACAGAGAGCCATTTTATCCAGCATTTAATTCTGTTTATGATGACCAGATTATCGACGGAACTTCTTATGAAATCGAAGTGGAAAGAGGTGTTGACAGAACCCAGGATCTTCCGGATGATTATACCTTATTTGATAAAGGGGATACCGTTACTTTAAAACTTAGCCAGATCGATAAGCCTACGTATGATTTCTGGCGAACCATGGAATTTAGTTACGGAAGCATTGGTAATCCTTTTGCTTCGCCAACAAAAGTTTTGAGTAATATTAGTAATAATGCCCTGGGTTATTTTGGAGGCTATGCTCCGCAATTCCGGACTATAATAATCCCTCATTAGCGTTATTAAAGATTAATCACATAGTCAGAAGCTGACTACGTGATTCATCAATTACATTTACTTTTGCAACTCATACTTAATCCCTCTCCCGTCATTGCGAGCAAAGCGAAGCAAGGAGAGGGAGTTTTGTAAACAAAATAAAGAATGGATAATAGTACTAACGAGAAAGTGAATTGTCTTATCATCGGATCAGGACCGGCTGGTTATACCGCGGCTATATATGCAGCAAGGGCAAATCTAAAACCAGTTTTATACCAGGGCATTCAGCCTGGTGGACAATTAACGATTACTACGGAAGTTGAAAATTATCCGGGTTATGCAGATGGTGTACAAGGCCCGGAGATGATGGTGCATTTCGAAAAGCAGGCTCATCGTATGGGTGCAGACATTCGATATGGTATAGCAACCAAAGTTGATTTCTCATCACATCCATATAAAGTGCAGATCGATGAAGAAAAATGGATAGAAGCAAATTCGGTAATTATTTCAACTGGCGCCTCTGCGAAATGGCTTGGACTAGAAAGTGAACAGCGATTAAATGGATTTGGAGTAAGTGCCTGTGCAGTGTGTGATGGATTTTTCTTTCGTAATAAAGAAGTAGCAATTGTTGGGGCAGGTGATACAGCAGCAGAAGAAGCTTTATATCTCAGCAAACTTTGTACTACTGTACACATGTTTATTCGCCGTCATGAAATGAGGGCAAGTAAAGTGATGCAGGAAAGAGTATTGAATTCAAAAAATATTAAGATCTATTGGAACACCGATACAGAAGAAGTCTTGGGCGATAAAAATGTAAGCGGCGTAAGAATTAAGAATAATAAAACAGGAGAAACACTTACAATTCCTGTTAGCGGATTTTTTGTAGCGATTGGGCATCAGCCTAATTCAGATATTTTTAAAGAATGGCTCGATATGGATGAAGCAGGTTATATCAAAACTATTCCGGGTACTTCAAAAACAAATATTGAAGGTGTATTTGCAAGTGGTGATGTGCAGGATAAGATTTATCGTCAGGCCGTAACTGCTGCAGGAAGTGGATGTATGGCTGCTCTTGATGCAGAAAGATGGCTTGGATCAAAAGGATTGCATTGATATTTGACGTTTCACGTCTCATGTGTGACTCCATAAACTGATTTTGATGAGTGAGTTTACAATTGAATTAAGAGGGCTTGAATTTTTTTCTTTTCATGGCTTGTATGAAGAGGAAAAAAAAGTGGATGGAGAATTTGTTGTTGATGTTATTGCAAAATTTCCTGCACAAGATCATAAGCTGACCTCTATTGATGAAACGGTGAACTACGCAGCTCTGTTTGCCATTGTAAAAGAAGAAATGAGCCAGCCAAGAGAACTACTTGAAACAATAGCTCAATCCATTGCAGAAAAGATATATAACAAATACACTGTTTTAAAAGAAATCGAAATAAGGATTGAAAAAAAGAAAGCTCCGATAGTTGGTTTTAGCGGCAGTGTTGCTGCCCGATACAGGAAAGTATATTGACTTTCATTTGCTGAAAAATATTCTTAGCTTAGTCGTTCACAATTTGCAGCTTTAGAATGCCAACGATCAAATTTACTTACGCACTAAAAAGATTTTTTCCAAAGCTGAAAGACACTCCGGCTAATGGAAATACCCTGGCAGACGTTTTCAAAGAAATAGAAACGAGTTATCCCGGTCTTCGCAGTTATGTGCTTGATGAAAGAGGCAGTCTTCGCCGGCATGTTAATATTTTTATTGATGGTAAAATGATCAATGACCGGAATAAATTGTCTGATTCATTTTCAACAAACAGCGAGATCTATATCATGCAGGCATTATCTGGAGGATAAAAAATATAGCTTATGAAATCAACTCTTTTATTAGGGACCCGTAAAGGATTAATTTCTTACCAGTTAAAAAAGGGTAACTGGAGATCTGAGAATCTTTCTTTTGAAGGTGTTCCTGTTTCTATTGCCTATGCCGATCCAAGAACAAACACATGGTGGGCTTGTCTTGATCATGGACACTGGGGCGTTAAACTTCAACGTTCAAATGATAGAGGTAAAACCTGGGAGGAAGTAACTGCACCTGCATATCCCGAAGGTTCAGAGATCAAAGATGGTATACCTGCTACTACACGATATATCTGGGCGATGGCACATGGTGGAAAAAAATTTCCTTCACGTATTTGGTTAGGAACAGATCCCGGTGGTTTGTTTCTAAGTGAAGACAGCGGTAATAGTTTTCAATTAGTGGAATCTTTATGGAATCATCCAACAAGAAAAGAAGGTTGGTTTGGTGGTGGCCGTGATCAACCGGGTATTCATTCTATTGTTGTTGATCCGCGAAATGAAAACAGGATCCATATCGGTATTAGTTGCGCCGGTGTTTTTGAAACTACTGATAGCGGTAAAACCTGGCAAATTCGGAACAAAGGGATGTGGGCTGATTTCTTACCGAATCCTGATGCAGAAACCGGTTATGATCCCCACATATTAGTTGCTGCTAATTCAGATCCGGACATGATGTGGCAGCAAAATCATTGCAGCATTTTCAAATCTTCTGATGCTGGAATGAATTGGGAAGATGTAGGACAAAAAGATGGAACGGCAAGATTTGGATTTGCAATCGCTGTTGCTGAAGACAACCCTAACCAGGCATGGGTAGCGCCGGCTAACAGTGATACAACAAGAACCGCCATTAAAGGTGCTTTATGTATTTGCAGAACTGATGATGCAGGTAAAAGCTGGAAAGTTCAAACCAAAGGATTGCCGCAGGAAAATTGCTTTGATATAGTTTACCGGCATTGTCTTGTCAACTCTGGTGATGCACTTGCATTTGGTACAACTACAGGTAATTTATTTTTCTCTCCCGATCGTGGCGAAAGCTGGCAAACAATAAATAATTATTTACCGATGATCTATTCTATGCAGTTTGTGGATTAAGACCAAGGAAGTTAATTATTTTAATAAACCGACATTTTATTGCACCTAAAAAGTTTTTTTGAAATTTTATATACTTGTTCTACATTTATAGAATAAATTCTAATTTTATAG
>DASTZB010000197.1:0-9843 GCA_035764525.1 Chitinophagaceae bacterium
CTACCTCACCAATTTTTTAAACTGCCAAACCTAACGATTATGAGAAAGATCTTTTGCCTCTCTCTGTTAATGCTATTGCTATATGCTACTTCCCATTCCCAGGATAATGTTGTAAGCGGAAAAGTTACAGGTGTGGATAAAGCACCCTTGCAAGGTGTTACTGTATCTGTCGCCGGAACAAAAACCCAGACGATCACAAATACAGATGGTTCATACTTCATCAACGTGCCAACTAATGCCACTGAATTGACATTCACTTATGTCAATACAAAGTCTGTTACAGAAAAAATCAATGGGCGAAAAGTCATTGACGTGCAGATGCTCACGGAAAGTGTACAACTAGGTGAAGTTGTAGTGGTTGGTTATGGGACTCAAAAGAAAGCAAATCTAACGGGCGCCGTTGACCAGGTAACATCTGAAGTGCTTGAAAACCGATCGATACCAAATCTTACACAGGGCTTACAAGGTGTCTTACCCAATCTGAATATAAAAATGCTCGATGGGAAACCCAACCAGGCTCCACGATTTAATATAAGGGGAACAACCTCTATCGGTCAGGGAGGGAGTGCATTAGTTCTTATTGATGGCGTAGAAGGTGATCCGGCTGTAATTAACCCAAATGATATAGCGAGTGTATCCATTCTTAAGGATGCATCTTCAGCGGCCATTTATGGTGCAAGAGGTGCATTTGGTGTTGTATTGATTACCACAAAAAATCCCGCAAAGGGTAAAACGAGTATTACATACACTGGTAATTATACAATAAAAGAGCCAACCCAGGTACCCGATTTTGAAAATGATGGATATATATTTGCAAAAATGTTTGCCGAATCATTTGTTGCCTGGGAAAATACATTTCCGCAAGCAGTTAATAAAACATTGAAATTTTCACAGGCTTATCTTAATGAATTAGAAAGAAGATCGCACCTGACGGGATTACCAGAAGTAGAAATAGATCCTACTACGGGCGAATATGTATATTATGCAAGCACTGATTGGTACAAACAATTATATAAAAATTCAAGCAGCGCAGCAGAACATAACCTCACAATAACCGGCGCAGGTGATAGAACAACTTTTTTATTGACCGGAAGGATCTATAACCAGGATGGAATATTCAGATACAATACTGATGACTATAGAATGTTGAATTTTCGTGCCAAAGGATCTATACAGGTATACCCATGGCTACGGTTCGATAATAATACCGACTATTCAAATGTAAAATATCATCAACCTCTTAATGTAGGAGAAGGTAGCGGTATTTTCAGGAATATTGCTGATGAAGGACACCCTTTGGCTCCATTGTTAAATCCTGATGGCACATTAACCGCATCTTCTGCTTATACCGTGGGTGATTTCTACTATGGAAAGAATGCAATAGATATGGAAAGAGCAATTTTCAGAACAAGGGTCGGCATGGTAGCGGAGTTTCTGAATAAAAGATTAAGATTAAAAAGTGATTTCACTTTTCAAAGTACTGAGACCGGGGAAAAAAGAAAACAGGTGCCGTTGCCATACAGTTCAAAACCTGGAGTGATTGCATACCTTGGAACTACAACAAATGATCTCCGTGAGATCAGGCAAAGAACAGAATACATTGCAACAAACATATATGCGGAATATGAAGACAATATAAAAGACGTTCATTATTTCAAGGCATTGATTGGTTATAATTATGAGCAATCCACCTTTAAAGGACTGTTGGCACAACGAAACGGTTTGATCTTTGATAATGCAAATGATATTAATCTTGCTTTAGGAACATCGATAGTAACATCAGGTGGGTGGGAAGAGTGGGCTATTCTCGGGGGCTTTGGAAGATTGAATTATTCCTATAAAGACAGGTATTTGGTTGAAGTAAACGGTCGGTATGATGGCTCATCAAAATTTCCTGAAGACCAGCGATACGGTTTCTTCCCTTCAGTATCCGCAGGATGGCGGATTTCAAAAGAATCATTTTGGAATGTATCACCCAAATTTATTTCCGATCTGAAGATCCGTGGTTCATACGGATCATTAGGCAATGGTAACATTGGTTCCTATGTTTACCAGGAACAATTTAGTATCTCTCAATTAGGTATTATATTAAATGGTATAAGACCACAATACACTAGTCGCCCACCGGTCTTGCCTTCGGGTCTTACATGGGAAACTTCTACCACAACAAATATTGGGTTGGATTTTGCAATGCTTTCTAATCGCCTGCGTTTTGTCGGTGATGCCTATACCCGTAAAACCACAGACATGTTCACTCTTGCAGTAACACCTCCCGCCGTGTTTGGTGCTACAGCACCAAGGGGAAATTATGCAGACTTAGAAACAAAAGGTTGGGAACTGACATTATCATGGAATGATAAATTCATGTTGAAGAACAAACCATTCAACTACGATCTGCGTTTCACTCTTGCCGATAATAAAGCAACAATAACTAAATATAATAATCCGGATAAAAAACTAAGCGATTATTACGAAGGAATGGTGATCGGTGAAATATGGGGTTATGAAACAGAAGGTTTCTTTACATCAACTGCCGATATTACCAGCCACGCAAACCAATCAATGTTCTTGTCTACTTCATCAGGGCAAACTTTTCCGGGTGACATTAAATTAGCAGATCGGAATAAGGATGGCGTTGTTAATCCAGGTACCAGTACAGTTGGTAATCCAGGTGACAGGTATATTATTGGGAATAGTTCGCCGCGATACATGTATGGAATGAATTTGTCTGCTGACTGGAATGGTATTTTCTTCTCCGCATTTTTCCAGGGAGTTGGTAAACAGGAATGGTTCCCAAGTACTGAAGCTGGCATCTTCTGGGGCCAATACAACAGGCCTTACAATAAATTACCTAAATGGCATTTGGATAATCATTGGACTCCCCAAACACCTGATGCATATTTACCAAGATATGTATCACGTCTTGCAAACCGCCCCGGTGGTATCCTTACCTATGCCCAAACAAAATATCTGCAGAATGTAGCATACATACGTCTCAAAAATATTCAGCTTGGTTATAATTTACCCATGAAGTGGATCTCAAAGATCCATTCTACTAATGCACGGGTCTATATCTCTGCAGAAAATATCTGGACATGGTCACCACTGTATAAACGCACAAGAGATATTGATGTTGAAAACGCAGTGGTATCTGACCAGGTATTTACTACCACGAATGCTGGTGATGGATACAATTACTCAATGATGAAAGGAATCACTTTTGGTTTATCAATAACATTCTAATAGTATGAAACAACATATAATTATAAAACAACAATATGTGTGGCTTTTTTTAATAGCCGCGTTTGCTCTAAGTTGTAGCAAACTTGAACAATTGCCACAAGCAACTGCATCCAGGGATGCAGTATTCAGTAGTGATAAAGGTTTGGAACTGTATGCAAACTCTTTTTACCAGATTCTCCCAAACGCAAATAATGTGCATACTGCCGATAATATGTCTGATTATGGGGCAAGGAGAGATGCTCCCCAATTCTTACGGGGAAATGCTTATAGTTCCAGCATAACCGATAACACATCTGCATCGGCTTATAATTTGGTTGCACTCGGTCCTGACTGGGATTGGGATTGGGGACAATTAAGAAATGTAAATTATTTCCTTGAAAATAATACCGATCCTCGGGTCGCTGAAGATGTAAGACGTCATTTCAATGGTGTGGCAAGATTCTTCAGAGCATTTTTTTATTTTGAAAAAGTGAAAAGATATGGCGATGTGCCTTGGGTCGGTAAGGCCCTTGCTATAGATGACCCGCAATTATTTGCTGGTCGTGATTCACGGACCAAAATCATCGATTCTATAATAGCCGATCTTGATTATGCTACCGCGAATATCAAAACTGTTACAGATGCTTCTCGTAGTTTAATTACAAAATGGGTGGCTTATGCTTTTAAAGCGAGGGTTTGTTTATTCGAGGGAACATTTCGCAAATATCATACAAACCTGAATCTTGGAGGGACTTCTGCTGCATTACTCACACTGGCAGCAACAACTGCAAAAAAAATAATGGATGAATCAGGTTTCAAGTTATATGATGCCGCCGGCACTTCCCTCTCTTACAGGAAAGTCTTTACTAACACCGCTCCCGTTCCTGAGGAAGTCATCTTAGCAGCATTACAGGATCCCGCATTAACTATTCTGCATGCGGCTAACTGGTATATGACAAGCGCCACTACCGGTGTAAGATTTAGTTTTATCCGGACTTTTATCAACACGTTTTTAAAAATTGATGGTACTCCTTTTACAAGCACTGCCGGTTATGAAACAATGCTATTTAAAGATGAAGTAAAGAACAGAGATAAAAGATTGGAGCAAACCATTCGCATGGGACCTTACAAAAGATTAAGCGGAACAACATTAGTAGCCGCTCCACCGTTGTTCTCTTATACATTTACAGGCTACATGCCAATTAAATGGAGTCTTGATGATACTTATTATGACACAAGAGATCTTAATAATAATGCAGTATCGATTTTCCGGTATGCAGAAGTTTTATTGAATTATGCAGAAGCACAAGCCGAGTTAGGAGTTCTTACCGATGCTGATTGGGCAAAAACTATTGGGGCATTACGCAAGAGAGCTGGTATTACGGCAGGGTTGTTAACAAAGCCTGTCATAGTTGATACTTATTTGCAAACAAAATATTTTCCAGCTATTTCCGATCCTGTCATTTTAGAAATTCGCAGAGAAAGAGGAATTGAATTGTCTCTTGAAGGATTTCGTTTTTACGATCTAATGAGGTGGAAAAGAGGCGACCTTTTGACAATGACATGGAATGGAATGTATGTTCCAGCCCTGAATGTCCCAATGGATCTCAATGAAGATGGAACGCCCGATGTATTATTTTACCAGGGAGCTGCCCCTTCACCATTACCAAACTATCCTATTGTCAATGTGTCCGCAACAAGTTCACAACGTCTGTCCAATGATACTTTTGGAGAAGTAACCTGGTTAACCAACATAACAAGAACATGGGCAGAAAGGAATTACTACTATCCTATTCCCCTATCAGATATAACAGCAAATCCTGCTCTTGTACAAAATACCGGGTGGTAATAAAGCCGAATAGATTAGTCATTGCAAAAATCCATTTTCGCTCAATAGTGAAAATGGATTTTTATTAATAGTTTGTTTCGCTCCTTTGTAACCTTGCAAATGGTCGGGCTTAAAAAGAAAATGGCTGCGATAAGTATACAAAAAGCAAAAGTGATGCATGTGAAGATGATGGAATAAGCTCCTATTGTTTAATGATCTTGCCTGATGAGATGATATTATAACCTTTGCTCACCTGTATTACATATATTCCTTTTACAAGCTGGGCTGCTTCAGTAATACTAATGCTGTTATTACCATTACTAACCGTAACGTTTTTCACCAACATCTGCTGACCACTTACATTAAACATTCTTATCGTGATCGTTTCTTTTTCGTCAGCTTTGTAATTGATAATGAAATTATTTGTAAATGGATTGGGAGCCGTAGATATGCTACCCGGTTTGTTACTAAATTTTACTGTCCTTGTTTGAGTGTATTTTTCAATGCCGCTTAATTCAGTTGCTTTAACACGATAATAAACGATCGACGCCTGTGTATTTACCAGCCTGTCTCTATACTCATATTCTGACTGTCCCTGGTTGTAGGCCATATCTTTGATAGAGGAAAAATTTCTGCCATCGTAACTGCGCTGAATTTCGAAGACAGCGTCACTACCAAATTCTGCCGACCAGTTTAAAACGGGAACATTATCGAAAAGATCTACAACAAAATTATTCCAATTGATTGCTAAAGGAACTTCCATTAATATTTCTACAGAACAGCCTATCAGATAAACTCTGGAACGATCCGGAACACCCCATGCATTATAAACAACGTTCGGATTAATGGTACCCGATTGAACATCTAATATTTGTGCAGGATTAGTTCTTGTTATATCATACATTTTTATTGTGTCAGTCGCAGTTCCAGGCACCCCCATAGTTCCACTGGTCATTTTCGTCGTTCCAGTAAAGTATAAAAGCGCTGGTCCGGTCATAACACTGGTCCCCGACTGTGTGAAATCTCTGCCATCAAGCAACGGTAAAGAACCATTAACTGATATATTAGTTATTGTTCCGGTATTTATAATATCAGAATTCTCCGCATACAAATAACTATAATTTTTAAAATTAACTGAACCATTGGTTATACCCCCTGAGGCCTCCATCCGGCAATAATTTTCTACTACTGAAGTGCCACTGTTGACAAGCATATTTCCTGTAATATCTAATTTTCCTTCATTCCTTAGCGAACCGCCATTAACCTTGAAATTACCAGTACCCGTAAAATTTTTGTAATTGATAAACGATGAACCGCTATTCATTTGAAAATTACCATTGCAATTAATAGTCGCATAATTTAAAAGGACATTATTATTCCCCGCATCCCCGTTCATAAGTACATCCCCAGAGAAATTAATAGTTGCACCGTAATGATTTATCCATGTCTGATTGCTGCCTTTTAATGTCACTGCTCCAAGATTTACCATTCCGTAATTATGTATGGTAAAATTTGAGTTCGTTGTCAATGATGAAGTGTATGTGAAAGTTCCATACACATAGATCGTACCACCTGCGTTATTAGGAAAACTGCTCGGTTGAAAAGTATTGGCTATATCGGTAACAATAATTACGGCTCCGGCAGGAAAATTTTGAATACTTCCTGTATATGTACCTGAAGCAATAAAAAGAGTGTCACCGGCATTTAATGAATAGTTGGGAGTACTACCACCATTATTTGTATAATTTGTCGCAACCGCGAATTTGCCAATTAAAAGTGAACAAACTGTTAGAAGTAAGGATAGGGTAAATTTGCTAATCATAGTTTTCAGTACGGTTTCACGCTTTGGGATATCGAACTTTCATTGAAATAAACCTACGCCGAAAGGATACGCAAACATAAGGCAGCAAATACTATTTTGCAATTAGGAAAACTACTTGTCATCAATAAAATAAAGGGTCGAAACTTGCATTTTCAGATCTTCAGAATCTTAGTAAAAGTACCCCTCGAGCTATTGATCGGAAAAAAAAGAAGATCTTTCGACACAAGGTCACTCATTATAAAACCAGTTGCTTGAGTTGCTCTTCTATAATTTAAAAAAAGCGGCTGATGTTCGATGGAAAATCTTTGAAAACATCAAAGCAAGGAGATGTCATTGCAATAGGTATGTTCAATTAAAATCGCCTACCCAGAAGTAACAAGTTATGCACTAAAAAAATTTGAAATTTTGAATTTTAATTTTATACCCTATATTTAGGAAATAATTTTCATAGGATAAGGTTTAATGGTTAATGGTTTTTGATTAAAAGCCCCCGATCTTTATCGGGGACTTTATCTATATAACTTACTTATTGCTAAAAAAACCTTTCTGTCTTTACCGGACAAAGATTTGAGTATAATAAATAGTGCCTCTCCTGTTGCGGGCTGTTCCAATCCCAATGTATTTATAATCACCCAGCATATTTTTCCGGTGTCCACTTGAATTCTTCCAAATATCACATGCTTCTTTTCCATTTTGAGCACCATAGGCAACATTTTCTCCTACATACCCGTCGCAGGGTTTTATCATCTTTTTTACTTTCGATACACGACCGTTATAACCATCATGGCCAAAACTGCAGCGACCACTGGCCATAGCTTCACTGTGTTTACGGGCAATTGTATTCAGGTCATCTCTCATCTCAAGAGGTTTCAATCCTTTCGACTTTCTGAATTGATTAGTGTATTTAAGCACATCTTCAGTTAACCCACCTGTTAATGATCTTTCGGAAGCAAAAGACAATAAAGAAATCATTGAAAAAATAAGAGTAGCCCGGAGTGAATGAGTTTTTAACATAGGTTGGAGTTTGAATTATTTATCTGCAATTTTTATACCATGGAGATCCAAATCCACATGATTTCAGGTCGCTCTCTTAATCAATCTTTCTGATTCACTCCATTTCGAATTGATTATTTTTGAAAATTAATGGACAGAGCAATACCGATAACCGAAAATAAATTTACAAAGTACCAGGTGTTGGTAATTATACTACTTGCTCTTACCCAGTTTACCGTGGTGCTCGATTTTATGGTAATGTCTCCACTCGGTGATATGTTGATGAAATCAATGGAACTCACCACCAGCCAGTTTGGTTTTGCTGTATCGGCTTATGCTTTCAGTGCTGGTATTTCTGGGTTATTGACGGCAGGTTTTGCAGACAGGTTCGATCGCAAAAAATTGTTGTTATTCTTTTATATCGGTTTTATAGCAGGCACGTTAAGTTGCGGCTTAGCAACAACCTATTTTATGCTGATCGCGGCAAGGATCATAACTGGATTGTTTGGTGGGGTCATTGGTTCTATTTCAATGGCAATAGTGGCTGATCTTTTTCCCTTGGAACAGCGCGGAAGGACAATGGGTTACATGCAAATGGGATTTGGAGCAAGCCAGGTGCTAGGTATTCCGATCGGCCTTTACATCGCGAATCATTGGGGATGGCAATCACCATTCTTTATGATCGTTGGGTTAGCTACAATTGTTTGGTTAACGGTAATGCTGAAAATGCATCCTATCACTAAACATCTCGAACTGAAAACTGAAAAGACTGCTATCAAACATTTGTGGCATACAGTTAGAGAAAGTCATTACCGTGCGGGGTTTTTATTAACCGCATTATTATCGCTTGGCGGTTTTATGATGATGCCCTGGGGCAGTGCTTTTGCTGTAAATAATTTACATGTGTCGTATGAAGAACTTCCCATACTTTTTATGGTTGGTGGCGTTGCATCCCTTTTTATAATGCCATTGGTCGGTAAACTAAGTGATAAAATTGATAAGGTAAAAATATTTACTGTTGCCGCTGTATGGATGATGATAGTGGTAGTAGTCTATACAAACCTGGGCCCTGTTCCTTTCTGGATCGTAATGATGATGAATATCCTGATGATGATCGGAATTATGAGCCGTATTGTTCCTGCCATGGCGCTAGTCACTGCCCTGCCGAAAATGCAAGACCGCGGGGCTTTCATGAGCATCAATTCATCTTTGCAACAAATTGCCGGAGGTATAGCGGCAGGAGTTGGTGGATTAATTGTCGTACAGAAAACCAAAGCCAGTCCATTACTACATTATAATACGTTGGGCTATGTAATTATAGGTATTATCATTTTAAATATCATTCAGCTTTACAGGGTAAGTAACCTGATCAAAGCACAGAAGCATAAGGATAAACTGTGATGAACATTTTCATTTCTACAGAATCATTTTACTACACTGGTTCTATTTATAATGTCCAAAAACATAATTTTATGATTGGCATTTATGAAAAAATATAGTTTAGCTTTTATTACTGCCATGCTGGTATTATGTTATTCCTTGCATGCACAGAAAAAGAAAATCTCACTAAAAGATTCACTTGACGGTGCTTTTGATGTTAGCGACTATGTTATCGATGCAAATGGTTTTATCCCCATACCATATATTATAACAGAGCCGGCCCTGGGTGGATTCGGAGGAGCACTCATTCCTGTCTTTATAAAAAAAAGACCGCCTTACCTGGACTCGATAAATGACCGACTGGAAAAAACAATTGTTCCTCCAGATATAACCGGTGGCCTCGGGGCTTATACTGCAAACAATACCTGGTTGTTTGCCGGCTTTCGTTCAGGAACACTCATTAAAAGCAGGATCAAATACGTTATTGGCGGGGGTTATGGTAATATAAACTTATCGTTTTATAAAACATTTACCCAGTTAGGTGAGAAAGAACTTAAATTCAATATCCAGGTGCTGCCTCTATTTTTACAAGCATCTA
>DASTZB010000198.1:0-5001 GCA_035764525.1 Chitinophagaceae bacterium
GCATTAAAAGCAGCAGGTTTGTTGAAACGTGACCCAAGATCAGTTGAACGTAAGAAGTTCGGTCATAAGAAAGCACGAAGAAGCTTCCAGTTCTCTAAACGTTAATGGTCAACGGTCGACAGACCACAGAAAAAATCTGTGGACAGTTGACTGTGGTCTATGGACAAATAAAAATTTAAATATTACAATAATAGAAAATGGAAAATAATACATCCTTACAACAGCAACTTCTCGAAGCAGGTGTTCACTTTGGTCATTTGCGTAAGAAGTGGAACCCCAAGATGCTGCCATACATCTTTGCTGAAAAGAAAGGTATTCACATCATTGACCTTAATAAAACAACTGAGTGCCTGCAGGAAACTGCAGCTGTATTAAAGCAGATTGCACGCAGTGGTAAAAAAATTCTTTTTGTTGGAACAAAGAAGCAGGCAAAAGATATCGTGACTGAATGTGCACAGAAAGTAAACATGCCTTATGTAACTGAACGTTGGCTGGGTGGAATGCTTACCAACTTCAATACAGTTCGTAAGAGTGTAAAGAAAATGCAGAGCATTGAAAAAATGTTAGGCGATGGTTCTTTTGACAGCATCACAAAAAAAGAGCGTCTTACACTTAGCCGTGACAAAGAAAAAATGGAAAAGGTATTAGGTGGTATTGCACAACTCAGCCGCATCCCGGCAGCTCTTTTCATTGTTGATATCGGTCATGAGCATATCGCTTTAGCAGAAGCAAAGCGTTTGGGTGTTGGTACATTTGGTGTTGTTGATACCAATTGCGATCCAAACAAAGTTGACTTTGCAATTCCTGCAAATGATGATGCAACAAAATCGATCGCTATCATTACTCAATATATCACTGCAGCAATTGCTGAAGGATTAGCAGAACGCCAGGCTGCAAAAGATGAGGAAACGGAAGATTCTTCTCTTACAGACGAGAATCAAAAGAAGGCTGCAAGACTGGAAGCTGAAGCACAAGCCGAAGCAGGCGGTGGTGGTAAACCTCGTGGCGGTGGTCAACCAAGACGTCGTACACCAAGCAGCCCAAAGAGAACAAGTAACAGGTAAGATGTGAATGGTCAATGTGAGTGGTGAATATGAATTATTAGCCCGGCTTTTAAAACACTATTCAACTTCCGTTGCGTCGCACTCTTGTACGTTCGGTTCTTTATTGAGCATGTAAACTGAAAATGACTATGTCATTTTTAATTTTTAATTTTTAATTCTTAATTAAAATGTCAACAGTAACAATAAGTGCACAGGATATAAATAAGTTGCGCCAAATGACCGGCGCCGGCATGATGGATTGCCGCAAAGCATTAACAGAAACCAATGGCGATTTTGAAGCAGCCATTGACTGGTTAAGAAAGCAAGGTCAAAAAGTTGCTGCAAAACGCAGCGACCGTGAGGCAAAAGAAGGTGTGGTGATCGCAAAAACAACAGACGATCATAAAACAGGTATTGTTGTTTGCGTAAGTTGCGAAACTGATTTCGTTTCTAAGAATGCAGACTTCGTTGCATTTGCTCAGAGCATTGCTGATGCAGCTATCGGGCATAATGTAAAAAGTCTTGATGAGTTGATGACTGCAAAAGCGCCACATACAACAGTAGCTGAAATGGTAAATGATAAATTGGCTGCAATTGGTGAAAAGATCGGTGTTACGAAATTTGAAAGGATCGATGCGGACTATGTTGCTTCCTATATCCACGGGGCATATCGTATTGGAGTATTAGTAGGGTTGAATAAAGATGCAGCTGAAGCTGGTAAAGATATCGCCATGCAGATCGCAGCATTGAATCCGGTAGCAGTTGATGCAGCATCAGTACCTGCTGACGTGATTGCCCGTGAAAAATCGATCATTGTTGAACTAATGAAACAAGATCCGAAAATGGCCGGCAAGCCTGATGAAATGCTTGCTAAAATTGCTGAAGGCAAGATGGGAGCATTCTTTAAAGAACAAACATTAACCGCACAAGCTTTCGTAAAAGACGGTAGCAAAACGGTTGAACAATATTTGAAAGAAAATGGTGATGTGAAAGTGACAGAGTTTAAAAGAGTGGCGTTAGGATAATATCATTTTAATTATTAATAATAAATGCTCCGGATATTCGGAGCATTTTTATTTTCTGAAGTTCTAGTTCTATATAGCTATTTAAATTTCACTCTCAAGTCCCGAATATTTTTGCCATATAAGACTATCAAATATGAATTCTTTTCCAGATGGTGATGAAGGATCAGATTCTCTGAGCTTAGCTTTTGTACATGATACTACTAGCATACTAACGAGAAACAGTTTTACTAATTGATTAAAGCTTCTCAAAATAAAATTCAATTAGTTAATTG
This sequence comes from Chitinophagaceae bacterium, assembly GCA_035764525.1. GTDB lineage: Bacteria > Bacteroidota > Bacteroidia > Chitinophagales > Chitinophagaceae > VBAS01. Next base: position 2,341 of record DASTZB010000198.1, read on the forward strand.
TTGGCATGAGTGATAATATTTTTAAAAATCAAGTTTCCAAACCTGGCTTGAAACTGATCCATTTACATAACCACCGGCTACGTAAATGGTATTGTTTACAGAAATAATTGTAGAGGAATTAATATTTACAGGCAAAATACCAATTGACCATAGATTAGTGGTCAAATTATAGATATCGAGCCTGTTCATGGTCGTTGCAGGAGTGTTGTTACCTGTGAAAAAGATCAGCTTATCATTAACCTGCACACCACTAAAAAAAGTTCTTGGATTTATGCAAGCATAAGTGGAAATACCTGTTGACACATCTCTTATTTCTATGTTCTCTGAAAATATAAACCCACCACCTAATGAAGCGTATTTATATCCACCTGCCCAGAATATTTTATTTCCCGCAGCGATAGATGCATGGGCCATTCTGGATTCTCCTTGAAACGTAGACGTTGACCACGTATCTGTGGCTCCGTCATAAATATCAATTGAGTTTAATACATTCAGCGAAGTATAATAACCAGATGTGCCACCGGCAAAATATATTTTATTCCCAATTGTTGTAGCACTATGATCCATTCTTCCTGTACCCATGGAAGCTGTGGACCATGTATTTGTTGAATTATCGTATATGTCAACCCTTGTGCTTCCAAGAAGATTTGGCTCCCAATCACCACCACCAGAAAAGAAAGCCTTATTTCCTAAAGTAGTGGCCGCCATGAACTCCCTTTTCTTACTTAATTCTGCAATTGACCATGAATTGTTATCTGCATTATAGATGTCAACCCTTGATGTTGTTAAACCGTCATCGTTATTTCCGCCGCCAGCAAACAATATTTTGTTTCCAACGGATGCTACTGCCATGCCTTGTCTTTCCGGGATTGTTAGTTCTGCGGTTGACCATGTATTTGTTGCTATGTTGTAGATGTCTACTCTAGAAGAATAATGACTGTTAGGAACAAATCCACCTGCAAATAAAATTTTACCGCCAGCAGCGCCACTATTTAATGCAATTCTTGCTTCAGAAAGTGTTCCTATCGGAATTAAGTTTACATTAATAATGGGCTTATTACTGCATGGATCGATAACAACGGCTGGATGAACTGTAATTTGTACTGTGTCGTAGGAGAACAATCCGCCCGCATCAGTAACTTTTAACTCAAATTGATAAACACCTTCGGAAAGAGATGCCACTTGAGTTTGTGATGAGGAGGGATTTGCAATATTGAATGAAGGAGGTCCCGAAGTTTTGGACCATTGATACCCGATGATATTATGATCGGGATCTGTCGACTGATTACCATTAAGAGTAGCTGCATTGGTTGGCAAAGTTATTACCACATCTGTACCTGCATTGGCAATCGGCGGTTTATTCGTTTGGCAAGTTTTACATACGTCTTCTTTTTTGCATGACAAAAAAATGGCAATGCCAGTTAATGGTAACAACAGAAAGAGGTATGATCTTGTTTTCATACTAAGACTTATAATTAAAATTCCAGTTTCCATAGCTTGTTATGGTTATTACCAGAACCATCAGTTCCGCCGGCTACATAGATGACATTGTTGACAGATATAATGGCAGCTCCTTGAATTTTTTGATTCAACAATCCTGTGGACCATGTATTGGTGGTGACGTTATAAATGTCAAAGTGAGTACCATTTCTCGAATCTTCTCCGTAGCCGGTAAAAAAAACGATGTTATCATTTTTTAGCACGGCACTAAAGTGTGCTCTCGGTATGGTACAAGCAAATGATGAAGCACCTGTTTTCATATCTCTGATCTCAATTGTACCAGAAGGATACCAGTTATTACCGGAGAAAGTAATACCCCCCGCCCAATAATTTTTACTACCAACAGATATTCCTGCCGCAAAACCTCGATACGCTTGTAAAGCCGAAGTTGACCAGGTATCGGTGCCTAAATTATAAATATCAATGGCGTTGTGAACTTCCCAATCGCCCAGTCCGCCCGCAAAAAAGATGGAATCTCCAATTACAGTGGCTGCAATACCTCCAACTACTGCCTGGCAACAATTACCTTCACCCGGTCGCTCCGATAGCGGTGCAACTTTCCATGTATGTGTTATAGTATCATAAATATGGGCTGTCGCTCCGCTTGCAAATACAATTTTATTTCCTGCAGCAGCGCCAGATAATAAGTTCTGTATATTGCCAAGTTCAGCTGTATTCCATGTGTTTGAGTCCACATTATAGATGTCTACCCGTGAAGAATAAAGGTGGGTTCCCCTTTCACCTCCTGCAAAAAATACATTCTTACCTAAAACTGCTGATGCAACTCCACTACGAGGCTGGGTTAATTCACCAGTAGTCCACGTGTTAGTGGCTATATCAAAAATATCAACACGCGATGAATAGTTGTTGGGAGACAATAGTCCGCCTGCAAACAGGATTTTATTACCTGCTGTTGCTACAGACATGTCTGAACGAGCCGATGAAAGTATACCGACCGGAATCAATGTAGCATTGACAATTGCTCTGATGTCGCAGGACCAAACCGCGGGTGGTGGCAATAGCGGCGGTGAAGGAAATCTATTTGTTTGTTGCACTTCTGGTTTATTACAGGATAACAATAATCCAACTCCTATTAACAAAACAAATGCACTATGTTTTAGGTGTAGTCTCATTAGAATAGTTTTAAATAAGTGAAAGAAG
>DASTZB010000199.1:0-2305 GCA_035764525.1 Chitinophagaceae bacterium
TCTCTTAAAAGACAGTAATTATTTACCAAACGATGAGTTTGATAGGCTGAATAATTTATGTGATGAACTGATAAGAATATTGAATAGTATCATTTTGACAACTAAAGAAAGATATTTCGCCAATTCATAACTCATAATTCTAAATTCATAATTATACAAAATGCCTCGAAAAATTAAATCCGGATTGATACAAATGTCTCTTCCGAAATCAGAAGGCGAAGGAACAATTGAAGAGATCAAAGAAGCAATGGTGCAGAAACATATTCCATTGATCGAAGAAGCTGGTAAAAAAGGTGTGCAGATACTTTGTATGCAGGAGATCTTTAATACTCCTTACTTCTGCCCGGGACAGGATAAAGCATGGTATGAATCTGCTGAAGCAGTACCCGGCCCGATAACAGCACGTATGGCGGAGTATGCAAAGAGGTATAATATGGTAATGATAGTTCCGATCTATGAAAAAGAACAGGCTGGTGTTTTATACAATACGGCTGCGGTGATTGACGCTGATGGAAAATATTTAGGCAAGTACAGGAAGAATCATATTCCGCATACAAGTGGTTTCTGGGAAAAATTTTTCTTTAAGCCTGGCAATCTCGGTTATCCTGTTTTTCAAACGAAGTATGCAAAGATTGGCGTATACATATGTTATGACAGGCATTTTCCTGATGGAGCAAGAATATTAGGATTGAATGGAGCTGAGATCGTTTACAATCCTTCTGCCACTGTTGCAGGATTATCACAATATTTATGGAAGTTGGAACAACCAGCACATGCAGCTGCCAACGGATATTTCATGGGATGCATCAATAGAGTGGGAACAGAAAAACCTTGGAACCTTGGTAAGTTTTATGGCAGCAGTTATTTCGTTGATCCAAGAGGACAAATTTTTGCACAGGCAAGTGAAGACAAAGACGAATTACTCATTGCAGAGTTTGACCTGGATATGATTGAAGAAGTAAGAAGTGTTTGGCAGTTCTTTAGAGATAGGAGACCGGAAACGTATGGAAAACTTGTAGAGCTTTAAGCCCCCTGTCCCCCGAAGGGGGAACTTAGGTCGGGCAAACTTTACAATATTGGTTCATTTATTAAGTATAAATTTTTTAATATAGTTCACTTGCAGTGATTGGGTTTTGTGAGTGGACTCCTCCCCTTCGGGGAGGCTGGGAGGGGCTTCTATGGCAATAACAAACAATAGATTAACCAACGAACAATACGAACAAAACTTCGCTGACATTCGTCCGCCGTTTGAAAATAAAACAGCAGCGGTGGTGGAAGCCAATCGTTGTATATTTTGTTATGATGCACCATGTACCAAAAGTTGTCCAACGCATATCGATGTTCCAAAATTCATCAAACAGATCACGACTGATAATGTAAAAGGGTCAGCCCACACAATTCTTGAATCAAATATCATGGGAGCTGGTTGCAGTAAAGTTTGTCCTGTAGAAAAATTATGTGAAGGAGCTTGTGTATTTAATTTATTAGAAGAAGAGCCAATACAAATTGCAAGGCTGCAACAATACTCAACGGCACAAGCATTGGATAATAACTGGCAGTTATTTGAACGTAAACAATCTGTTGGTAAAAAAGTAGCTATCGTTGGTGCCGGCCCCGCAGGATTAAGTTGTGCTCATGTTCTTTCAAGAGAAGGAATAGATGTAACAATTTTTGAAAAAGAAGCAAAAGGCGGTGGACTGATGACCTATGGAATCGCTGCCTATAAAGTCACACCACAATTCTGCGAAGATGAAGTGAACTACATCACAGCTATCGGTGGCATTGAAATAAAATACAACCATGAATTAGGAAAGGATATTTCATTGAAGCAGTTAAGAAAAGAATTTGATGCTGTGTTCCTGGGCATCGGTGTGGGAGTAGCCAGGCAATTAGATATAAAAGGAGAAAAGCTGGAAGGTGTAGTTGATGCGATCAGCTTTATCTATGATATCAGGGATAAAGTTTATCCTTCTGTTCCGGTTGGTGATAAAGTGGCCGTGATCGGGATGGGAATGACGGCAATTGATGCGGCCACACAATCAAAAAGATTGGGTGCAAAACAAGTAACAATGATCTATCGCCGTACACAGGATGAAATGCCATGCACGGAATATGAACTCAACATTGCAAAGCTTGATGGCTGTGAAATCATCTGGTTGGCAGCACCGGTTAAAATAAAAGGTTCATTGGGAAAAGTAAAACAGCTTGTCTGCAGCAAAATGAAACTTGGCGAACCCGATGCAAGTGGCAGAAGAAGCCCTATTGATACCGGTGAAACATTTACGTTGGATGTTGATATGGTGAT
>DASTZB010000200.1:0-2324 GCA_035764525.1 Chitinophagaceae bacterium
ACAAGTTTGTTTTTATCATACCTGCTTTATGCAGGTGATTTTGATATCACTAAATATGGAGCAATTGGTGATGGCAAGACGTTGAATACAATATTTATTCAAAAAGCAATTGATGAATGCAACAAAAGTGGTGGCGGTAAAGTTATTTTTCCCGCCGGTATTTACTTGTCTGCAACAATTGAATTAAAAGATAATGTCACGCTTCACTTAAATAAGGATGCCCGTTTACTCGGCACAACCGATATTGAACAATACAGGAATCTCGATCCATTTACAGAAGGGTTGGGTATTGATGTGGGATGGGCATTAGTAGTAGCTGTAGATGCGAAGAATATAGGTATTGAAGGCGAAGGTGCAATTGATGGACAGGGTGCAAAACTGAAAGCAGAGCAAATACTAAAAGATACAAGACCCGAAGGACAACGATGGGGTCGTCGACCTTTTCTTGTACGTATTGTAAGATGTACCGGCGTTACTGTCAAAGATATTACACTTAACTATGCTGCTGCATGGACATCCCATTATTTTCAATCGAATAATATAGAAATACAAAATTTAAGGATCGTTAGTGTTGGCGTGGCGCATAATGATGGAATAGATATTGACGGCTGCCAGGATGTTCGCATTAAAGATTGTGATGTTGTCAGTGGAGATGATGCATTAGTATTTAAAACCACTTCCAGCAAAATGGGTTGCAAGAATATTGTAGTGAGTGGAATGAAGTTGAAAAGTTCGCAGGCCGGTATTAAAATGGGCACTGAATCAATGGCACCGTTTGAAGATATTAAAATAAGCAACTGTCATATTTATGATACAAAAAACGGCGGTATCAAATTACTGACTGTTGACGGTGCACATTTGAGAAATATAGAGATATCCGATATCACAATGACAGAGGTAAGAACGCCGATGTTATTTCGATTGGGATCAAGGTTAAATGTTTTCCGTAAGGGACAGGACACTAAACAATCAACGGGCACTTTTGAAAATGTTACTATAAGAAATGTAAAAGCAATAGCATCTGATAGTACACAGTTAAAACCACCTTCGGGCATTTTGATCACAGGTGTGCCCGGTCATTATATAACGAATCTTACATTAGAAAATATTGAAATTGAAATTTTGGGAACAGGGACGGCTGAAGATGCAAGACATGTTGTCCCGGAAGCAATTGATCAGTATCCCGAAGTAAAAACCTTTGGTCCTACTATTCCTGCTTATGGCGTTTGGGCGAGACATGTAAAAGGTTTGAAGTTAAAGAACATAACATTTCATATTAAGAATAATGATCTTCGGCCAGTCTTTATTTGTGACGATGGAAAAGGCATTGAAGTAACAGGGTGGAATATTCCGGCTACTTCAAGTGCTCAATCAATTATTCGTTTAGAGAATGTAGATGGCGCTACTATCAATAACAATACAGTAAAAGGAAAAGCAGAAATATTCGTAAAGGTAGAAGGCGTAAACAGCAAAGCAGTACGTGTGATGAAGAATAAAACAAAAGGGATCAAGAAGGCAATTGATCTATCCGCAACAGTAAAACCTGAAATTGCAGTGATAAAATAATTTTGATCAAACAAACTATGAGAAAAATAGTTCAGCAATTTTTACTTATTTCTTTTTTATGCCCGGCATGTACCAGTATTTGTATGGCACAATCTGCTGCGAAAAGCCAATGGGTATATCCTGATGCAAAAGGAAAATTAATTTACAAAACGCTGGAAACCGGTGATAGAATAATGGACTTTTCATATGCCGGGTATATGGGAGGAGGCGTAGCTATCCCTTCAGTTCCGGCAAAAATAACGTTAAGTCCATTAGGTGGCGATAATGCAGACGCTATTCAAGATGCAATTGATGAAGTTTCTAAAATGAAAATGGTGAAGGGGTTCAGGGGTGCAGTTTTGATCAAAACCGGTACTTATAATTGTGAAAGGGCTTTGAAAATAAATGCAAGCGGTGTTGTGTTGCGTGGAAGTGGTTCGGGAGTTAATGGAACAATTTTTAATCTAACGGGAAAACCTCATGCTTGTATTGAGATCAGGGGTACAGTAGCAACAAAAAAGATTGGTGATTCAACTATTATTTCTGATCGTTATGTTCCTGCCGGTACAAATTCTTTTCATCTTAAAAATGTATCAGATTTTTCAGTTGGAGATATGATTCGTATCACTCGTCCGGTAACTGATGAATGGATCAGGTTTATGGGGATGGATCAATTGGTTCGTAGTGGGAAGAAACAAACATGGGTAAGCGGTGATATAACAACGGAACGCATTATTAGTAAAATAGAAGGAAATAAAATAACGGTTGATGTGCCACTG
>DASTZB010000201.1:0-11927 GCA_035764525.1 Chitinophagaceae bacterium
TGGAAAATTCGTTGATGTGTCTGCAACGGCAGGCATTAACAGGTCAATTATCGGTTATGGGTTAGGACTTTCGGTTGCCGATATAAACCTGGATGGTTATCCTGATCTGTATATAGGAAATGATTTTCATGAAAACGATTACCTCTATATCAACCAGAAGAATGGAACTTTCATAGATAGTTTAGAAAACGTCATCATGCACACAAGTCAATTCAGCATGGGTACTGATGTGGCAGATATTACCAATGATGGGTTTCCAGAAATTATTTCAATGGATATGATGCCGGAAGATCCATATATATTGAAAAGATCGCTGGGTGAAGATGAATATAATTTATTCCACTTTAAAATTCAGCATGGGTATCATTCACAGTTTGCAAGAAACACATTGCAACTAAACAGGAGAAACGGTTTATTCACAGATATAGGCTTTTACAGCAATTTATTTGCAACTGATTGGAGTTGGGCAGCATTATGGACAGATTTTGATAATGACGGATGGAAAGACCTGTTCGTCAGCAATGGAATTCCAAAACGGTTGAATGATATGGATTATGTGAACTATGTCAGCAATGAGGAGTTGCAGGAAAAAATAAGGACAAACCGTGTGAGTGAAAATGATATGGCGTTGATAGAAAAATTTCCACAAATAAAACTGGCAAACAAATTTTACCTTAATAAAGGCGAAGCAAAATTTACTGATGTTTCTTCGATGATAAGAAATAATCCGAAAACATATTCCAATGGATCGGCTTATGCAGATTTTGATAATGATGGTGATATGGATATGGTAGTGAATAATGTAGATGAACCAGCACTGATCTATAAGAATCTTTCAAATGATGGAGAAGTAAAAAAATCATTTCTTGAATTAAAGTTAAAAGGCTCTCCCGCAAACATAAATGCGACAGGTGCGAAGGCCATTGTATTTGCAAAAGATGAAATAAGGACCTATGAAAAATTCCCTGTGCGGGGTTTCCAGGGCAGTATGGAAGTTCCCTTACATATCGGTCTTGATAAAACTAATGTGGATTCCATCCTGCTTATCTGGCCTGATAATACATATGAAAAGTTACCCGGAACAAAGGATTCAATTTTGAATATAAAATATAAACACGGATTGCCACAATTCAATTACAGTCTGATCAAGGAACATGTTGTTAACCCGGTAAAAAAAACAGAGGATATTACAAATGAAACCGGGTTATCATATTTGCATGAAGAAAATCCATTTAATGAATTTGACCGTGAACCGTTGATCCCTTTCATGACTTCAAGAGAGGGACCTGCAATAGCGGTTGGTGATATAAATGCTGATGGATTGGAGGATGTGTTTGTCGGCTCTTCGAAATTTAAAAAGCCCGCCTTGTTCATTCAGCAATCAAATGGGAAATTTTTAAAAACTGATCAACCTGCATTGGATGCAGACAGTACTTACGAAGATGTGGATGCGGTGTGGATAGATGTGAATAATGATTCATTCAATGATCTCGTAGTTGCCAGTGGCGGTAATGAATATTATGGTAATAGTGATTTTTTAATGCCGAGAGTTTATCTGAATGATGGAGAAGGACGTCTTAATCGTTTGCCAGATGCTTTTGATAGAACAGTGATGTTAACAGCATCCAGTGTCGCTCCTTATGATTTTAATAACGACGGGGCTGTTGATCTTTTCATTGGAGGCCGGGCCGTGCCAAATGAATATGGAACAATACCAAAATCTTATTTATTGAAGAATGATGGTAAAGGGAAATTCACAGATGTAACTGATCAATACAGCAAAGAATTATCAAAAGTGGGATTTGTAAAACATGCCGTATGGAGCGATCTTGATAAAGATGGCGACAAAGACCTGGTGTTATCATTAGAATGGGATGGTATTATTGCATTCGTGAATGAAAAAGGAACCTTTTCCAAAAAGTATCTTACAGATAAAAAGGGTTGGTGGAATTTTACATTGCCTGTGGATGTTGATAGCGATGGTGATCTTGACCTTGTTGCTGGTAACCTGGGACAAAACAACCGGTTAAAAGCTTCTGATCAAAACCCAATTCGCCTTTATTACAATGACTATGATGGGAATGGTAAGAAAGAACAAGTGCTTACCTACTATCTCCACGGCAAAGAAATTCCGTTTGCTACTAAAGATGAACTGGTAAAGCAAATTCCTGAATTGAAGAAGAAATATTTATATGCGGAGGAATTTGCAAAAGCTGGTTTGAACGATATCTTTAATAAAGAAAAACTGGAAAAGGCAGAGCTGCTTACGGCCAATTATTTTTCGAATGTTATTTTAATAAATAATGGGAACTGGAATTTTACTGTAAAGGAATTACCATGGGAAGCACAGCTTACTCCCTATCGTGATGCGGCAATAGCAGAAGTAAATAATGATAACAGGCCCGATATTTTATTAGCAGGAAATTTTTATCCCAATAATATTCAAATGGGAGAATATGATGGGGATTACGGAACGGTTTTAGTAAATAATGGTAATGGAAATTTTATTTGCGGTTTGTTGAATGGTTGTGTAATAAAAGGAGAGGTGCGACACATACGAAAAATAAATGCAGGAAAGTTAGAATCATTCATTCTTGCGCGAAATAACGATAGTTTAAAAGTGATCAGCTTTCGCTGATCAAAATACCGGGTAATATAAACGGGTGATCCATTTTGCTGTATCGGCTTCCTTTACTCTATCAGTGACAAGTAACTGGTAGGGAATAGCTGGGGAAGTTAATCTATAATCCGAGCGATAATTTTCTAATTCTTTTAAACCATTTTCTATTGTAGTGGGTCCGCCCTGCACTTGTGCTTCTAAAATATTACCTCCTTTTAATAAATATTTTGGAGCGAATTCAGTTGTGGGTGGTAGTGCTCTATCAACAGGAATGGCGGTCATTGCCTCATAATGAGAGCTGTCGAATTTCAGCACATTCAACATTGGTGAATTTTTCTCAATGGCATTGTTTTGAACAATATATTTTCTCAGGTCCTGGATCATGGCATCGATCTCTTTCACATTGGGGGAATGTTCAAATGAACGGCGCATGGATATCAATACCGAGTCAGTAACCAATATTCGATTTATTTCAAAGCCATAAATATTTTTTGTTTTTTCAAGGAAAGCCTTCATGCTTTGAAGAATTTCATTCATATTTTTTTCTGTTGTGTTTGCAAGCCTGTATTGTGAAAAACGTATGAAAGGATTACTGCTGGTCACTTGCGCTGCATACCAGCCAATCGTCGTAATGTCATTTTTTATAGGAACAAGCTCCAGCCTGCTGTTAATGGTGTCATTGCCAGAATGAATATTGATATCATACACGCTATACGCTTGTTCATTGATTGAATATGTTTGTTTGCCGTAGTTAAAGGGACTTTCACCAGGCCAGCATTTTTTCCAGTTATTTTTATCAATAAGCATACGGGATACAGCCGGAAATGCGGCTTTCACTGAAATAGCAGTTTCGATCTTTATTCTTCCCGGGATAAATAAATACACTGCTGCCAATGCAAGCAGTGCTAATAAAACCAGGGCGATCAATATTTTTTTCATAGCCATTTTTATTCGGGACTGGCAAAAATAGGCAGTGGAGCTGAAATAGCTGGTGTTAATAATGGCCCAAACATTTGCAACTAAAGAATTGAAAAAAGGAAACAAATCTCGTATTTCATTGTTATATTCAATCTGGCTTCCCTTACCAAATCAACGCTTGCTTATGTCTTTCAAACCCCGGTTAAGTTTCTGGCAAATATGGAATATGAGCTTTGGTTTCCTGGGGATCCAATATTCATTCGGTTTACAACAGTCGGCGGTGAATCCTATTTATTCTTTTCTTGGCGCTAATCCTGATGATCTACCTTTTTTAAATCTTGCAGGCCCAATGACAGGGTTGATAATTCAGCCGATCATTGGCGCCATGAGTGATAAAACATGGAGCACGCGGTGGGGAAGACGTAAACCTTATTTTCTCGTTGGTGCAGTAATGTGCAGTCTCGCCTTATTCTTTTTTCCATTTAGCAGAACATTATGGATGGCGGCCGGTTTGTTATGGATATTAGACGCAGGTAATAACACCGCAATGGAGCCGTATCGTGCTTTTGTTGCTGATAAGCTTCCAAAAGAGCAATACCCTACGGGTTTTATGATGCAAAGTTTTTTTACCGGTCTTGGGATCACACTCGCAAATATCTGCCTCTATTTTTTTGAAAAGAAGAATTTGATACCCGGTAAATCAAACGCAGGGATTCCTTACTGGGTTTATATTGCTTTTTTTATTGGTTCGGTATGTTCAATAACAACCGTGTTATGGTCTGTTACAAAAACCCCTGAGATACCACCAACAACTGAAGAGTATGAAGAAATTAAAAAGAAGAACGAAGGAATGCCGCATCCATTGATCCAATTTTTTCTTTCCATACTCACAACAATTATTGCTTATGCAACCATCATTGTACTCTTGATCCCTTCTCTTTTTATTCCAGGTTTGCTTAAGAGAATAATTTATTCGATTGAAAAGAATCATACCGCCAGGATACTTTTTGCACAAAATATTGAGATCATAGAAGCAATAGCAGAAATGCCAAAAGTATTGTGGCAGCTGGCAGCAGTATATTTATTCCAATGGTATGCGATGTTTTGTTACTGGCAGTTTGTATCTCATAGCGTAGCGCAAACCGTATGGCATACAACATCACAAGAAAATCCTGCATTATATGGAGAGGCTTCGGGTTGGGCTAGCCTGCTCAATGCTTCTTATAATGTTGTTACCTTTTTATCGGCATTTTTATTGGCCTGGTATGCAAGAAAGATTGGGCCCAAATGGGTACACGCATCCAGCGTGGCTTTAGCTGGCCTGGGCTTGCTGCTTTTACCACATTTTGAAAATAAGTACATGATGTTTATTTCAATGATCGGTTTAGGCATCGGCTGGGCAAGTATGATGGGAGTTCCTTATTTATTAGTGGTAGATAAAATTCCAAAAGAAAGATATGGAGTATATATGGGTATAATCAATATGATGATCGTGTTGCCTATGCTATTACAAACGTTGACTTTTGGTTATGTTTATAAAAATATTATTGGTAATAAACCAGCATATGCAATTTTATTTGGCGGAGCTTTTTTAATTGTTGCAGCATTACTAACTCTTTTAATTAAATCAGGTAAAGCGCCTGCCGATACGGAGATCCAGTTATCACCGGGACATTAAAAACATACAACGTGAAAATAATTAAGACGATACTACTTATTTTTCTTCTTGCAATTGTTTTAAATGCATGTCATCAGAAGAGTAATACGGAACAAAGCGATAAAACAACACTTGATCGCAAATGGTGGAAAGAAGCGGTAGTGTATCAAATTTATCCCCGCAGTTTTAAAGACAGTGATGGCGATGGGATTGGCGATCTGAAAGGGATCATTTCTAAACTGGATTATATCAAAAGCCTGGGTGTTGATGTTGTCTGGCTTAACCCGATCTATAGTTCACCTAATGATGATCATGGGTACGATGTCAGTGACTATCGTAACATCATGAAAGATTTTGGCACTATGGAAGATTTCGATGCAGTGCTGAAAGGCATGCATGAAAGAGGATTGAAATTAGTGATGGATCTCGTGGTAAATCATAGCAGCGACGAACATGAATGGTTTAAACAAAGCCGTAGTTCAAGAACAAATCCTTACCGCAATTATTATCATTGGTGGGATGCTGAAAGAGGAAAACCTGCTTACCGGTATAGTTTATTTGATGTAAACCATGATGCATGGAAATATGATTCGCTGACCAACGCGTATTACTTACATTATTTTTCAAGAAAGCAACCGGACCTTAATTGGGAAAATCCAAAACTTCGCCAGGAGATCTATGGCATCATGAAATTCTGGGCAGACAAAGGTATTGATGGTTTCAGGCTTGATGCATTTCAATTTGCCGCAAAGGATACCACCTTTCCTGCATTCCCGGCTGGCTTTGAGAAAAACTTTGTTCAGTATTATGCAATGGGTCCGCACCTGCATAATTATTTACAAGAGATGAACAGCGAAGTGTTGAGTAAATATGATGTCATGAGTGTTGCAGAGGGTGCCGGTAATACATTTGAAGATGCACATGATCTTGTTGACGCTGATCGCCATGAATTAAATATGGCTTATGCTTTTGAAGGTGTTGATGTTGCCAATGATCCAAAAGGGTATAGTCTTTTGCATTTTAAAGAGGTTTTCAGCAAATGGGATAGTGTGTTTGCTGAAAAAGGCTGGCTATCTATTTTTCTGGCCAATCACGACCAGGCAAGGATGGTAACAAGATTTGGAAATGATAGCCCCGAATTCAGGGATATATCTTCTAAAATGCTTACTACTTTTATTTTAACCATGCGTGGCACACCTTATTATTATAATGGTGATGAGCTGGGAATGACGAATATCAGGTTTGAGAAAATTGAGGACTATCGTGATATGTCAACTTTGAATGAATACCAATACCAAAAAAATACCGGTGGCGACCTTCGGCAGTTTATGGAAAAAATAAAATTCAGTTGCCGCGATAATGGCCGTACCCCGTTCCAGTGGGATAGCAGCAGCAATGCAGGATTTACAAGCGGAACGCCATGGATTAAAGTTAATCCTAATTATAAAACACTTAACCAGGCGGCACAGGAAAAGCATGAAAACAGCTGCCTGAACTATTTCAGGAAAATGACGGCTCTTCGAAATAAATATAATGTACTCGTTTATGGAAAATACACATTGCTTGATAAAAACAATCCTGATGTGTATGCCTATACAAGAGAACTGGATGGCAAAAAATTACTGGTATTGCTGAACTTTAAAAGTGTTCCGGCATCAGTAGACATTGGTATCGATCTAAACAAAGCAAAAGTTTTAATTAATAATTACTCAACTGCTTCAACCAGCGGTACATTGAAACCTTACGAAGCAATAATATTTGAGCTATAAACCAAAAACAAATGAACAGAAATTTAATTCTCTGGTCCATCACTGTTGCACTGGGTGGCTTTTTATTTGGAATGGATGTCGCTGTTATCTCCGGTGCTGAACAAGTAATACAAAAATTATGGAACCTTAGCGGCCTGATGCATGGCACTGCTATTGCGATCGCTTTATATGGCACCGTTGTTGGCGCAATAATCGGTAGCTTCCCTGCAAATAAATTTGGTCGTAAAAAGACTTTGTTGTGGATCGGAATTGTTTTTCTTGTATCATCAATTGGTGCAGCGATAGCTAATGATGTTTATACGTTTATGGTGTTTCGCTTTTTTGGCGGATTTGCTATTGGCGCTTCTTCTGTTGTTGCACCTATTTATATTTCTGAAATTGCTCCGCCCAAATATCGCGGTCGTATGGGTATCGCTTTCCAGTTGAATATAGTTGCGGGAATTTTATTTGCCTATTTGTCCAATTATTTATTGCAAGGTGTAGGAGGAGAAAATGATTGGCGATATATGCTTGGAGTAGTCGCCATTCCTTCTTTATTGTTTTCAATTTTTATGTTGTTTACTCCGGAAAGTCCCCGCTGGCTGATACTTTACAGAAACAATGAAGAAGAAGCGAGAAAAATTTTTGCAAAGAGCGGAGCAAATGCTGATGAATTGATCAATGAAATAAGAAATTCTGTGCAACAAAAAAGGGAATCACTTTTCTCAGGGAAATTTAACCGGTATATATTGCTTGCCTTTTTAATTGCTTTTTTTAACCAGCTTTCAGGTATTAATGCTATTATATATTTTGCACCAAGGGTTTTTAAAATGGCAGGTCTGGAAAAAAGCAGTGCATTTCTTTCGAGTGTTGGTATTGGTGTTGTCAATTTTGTTTTCACATTGGTAGGTTGGTATCTTATCGATCGTTTGGGAAGAAGAACACTGTTATTTATTGGCTCTATTGGGTATATTATTTCATTATCATTGATCGCATTTTCATTTTCTGGTGATACACATGGCAGCATTACATGGTTTGTATTCCTGTTCATTGCCGCACATGCTGTCGGGCAGGGCGCCGTTATCTGGGTATTTATTTCAGAAGTTTTTCCAAATTCAGTTCGTGCTGCAGGTATGTCATTGGGAAGTTTGACGCATTGGCTTTTTGCCGCATTGATATCTCAAACATTTACTTTTTTTGCCGAGTCGCCATCTATAGGACCTGAAAAAATATTCGGATTTTTTGCTGTGATGATGGTATTTCAGTTATTGTTTGTGTGGAAACTGATGCCGGAAACAAAAGGTATTGCTTTGGAAGATATGAATACAAGAGTCGGTCATTAAAAATGATTTATTTATAGAGTATGTAACTAAAAGCCTTCCCTTGGGGGAGGTTTGGAGGGGCTTATGAAAAAAATTCTCTGTATTGGTGAAGCGTTGATCGACATGATCTGTACTGACAAAGGGAAGCCTTTATCAGAGGGAGAAAATTTTTTAAAAAAACCAGGAGGCGCCCCGACAAACGTAGCTGCTGCTATTGCTGCATTAGGCGGTGATGTAGAGCTTGCCGCTAAAGTTGGTAAAGATCCATTTGGTCAACACCTCGTTGATGTGATGGATTCATTTGGAGTAAGTACCAAATGGATGTTACAGGATGAAAATTATTTTACCACATTTGCTTTTGTATCATTGATGGAAAATGGCGAACGGGATTTTTATTTTAACCGCGGGGCCGATGGACAATTGAATCGTGATGAAGTGGACGCTATTGATCTTGAAGAATTTTCTATTGTACACTTTGGTTCTGCCACAGCTTTTTTACCGGGTCCCTTGCAGATCGCTTATCAAAGTCTTCTGCAAAGATCTTTATTGCAAAACATTTTTATAAGTTTCGATCCGAATTACAGGAGCTTGTTATTTCAGCATGACAAACAATCTTTCATTGACCAGAGTTGGAATTTTTTAGACTGCTGTCATTTCTTTAAAGTAAGTGATGAAGAAGCAATGATGCTGACAGGCAGGACAACATTGACAGATGCTGTCAATGATCTTCTTTTAAAAACCAGATCTGTATTTGCAATTACATTGGGAAAAGATGGAACCTTACTTGGAATAAATGGTAAAACAAAAATTATTCCCAGTATAAAAATAAAACCTGTGGATACTACCGGGGCAGGTGATGCCTTTGTCGGCGCAGTACTGTATCAACTGGAGGGCAAATCGTTATCAGAAATAAAATCAATGGCCTTTCCTCAATGGGAAAAAATAGTGATCAATGGAAATAAAGCAGGTGCAAGGACATGTGAGTATATGGGTGCCATGGAGGCATTCAAACATTTAAGCAACGATATATTTAAATAATAAACGACAGACAGGAAAAACATGCAGCCGTCATTTTCAAAAATGTTTAAAGAAAGATTCCAGGCATCTCTCGGTAATCTCAGTAATCTTTACAATTCTATTTACGGGTTTCATTCGGCGGGCAGAGAAGGATTTACCCAATTACTTGAAACAATTGAAAAAACTTTTTCTGAAAGAACTGATGATCTGAAAGCGAGAGATCTGAAAAAGTTAGAAACAGAACCAACATATTGGTTTCTCAGTAATGAGATTTGTGGAATGAGTTTGTACGTGGATCGTTTTTGCGGATCCATCGCTGAATTAAAAAACAAGCTTGATTATTTTGAAAAACTCGGTGTCAACCTTCTTCACCTGATGCCAGTATTTGAAAGTCCCAAAGGCGCAAGTGATGGCGGCTATGCCGTTTCCAATTTTAGAAAAGTAGATAAACGTTTTGGAACGCTTGATGAGCTACAAGACCTGGAAGATGAAATGCGGAAGGGAAACATGTACCTGATGCTTGATATCGTTCTCAATCACACTTCCGATCAGCATGAATGGGCGATGAAAGCAAAAAAGGGTGACAAGCGCTACCAGGATTATTTTTATTTTTTTGATAACAGGACAGAACCTGATGAATACGAAAAGTCAATGCCCGAGATCTTTCCTGAAGCAGCGCCGGGCAACTTCACTCATATCAAAGAATGTAATAAATGGGTGATGACGGTGTTTCATAATTACCAGTGGGATCTGAATTATACCAACCCGCAGGTATTTGTTGAGATGATCGATACGATCTTCTTTTATGCAAATCTCGGCGTTGATATTCTTCGTATCGATGCGCCGGCATTTATATGGAAACAAAAAGGAACCCGGTGTCAGAATCTTCCGCAGGCACATGTGTTGTTGCAACTGATCAAACAATGTATATGGATCGCCACTCCCGGCATGGCTATATTGGGTGAGGCGATCGTTGCTCCGAATGAGATCATGAAATATTTTGGCACTGATGACAAAGAAGCAGAAGAATGTGACTTTGCCTATAATGCTACACAAATGGCAGTGCAATGGGATGCATTGGCCACCGGTGATACAAGAGTGATGATGGCCGCACAACAGGAGCTGCTGAAAAAACCTTATGGTACATCATGGATCACTTATACCCGGTGTCATGATGATATTGGATTGGGATATGATGATCATATGATCAATACTGCCGGTTACAATCCATTTGAACATAGAAAGTTTCTCAAAGATTATTACTCAGGAAATTATTATGCTTCACCGGCGAAAGGTGCTTTGTTCTCCGTAAATGAAAAAACAGGTGATGCACGGATCAGCGGTTCGCTGGCATCCTTATGCGGATTAGAAACTGCTATCAATAAAAAAGATGCAGCAGCCGTTGAGTTATCAATTCAGAAAATATTAATGATGCAGGCCATGAGTTTCTTCATTGGCGGCACTCCGATGATCTTTTATGGAGATGAGACGGGACAGTTGAATGATTACTCTTATTTAAATGATGCAGGAAGAAATTATGATAACCGCTGGATCCATCGGGCGGTCATTGACTGGAAGAAAAATGAAAACATTGATAAGCCCGGAACCATTGAGCAGATCGTTTTTTCCTCAACAAAAAAACTTATTCAGCTGCGCAAAAAACTTTCAGTAATTGCAGATAAAAAAAACCTTACCTGGTTACGGCCACATAATATTCATGTTGCTGGCTTTCTGCGTGCATGGGAAGACGAACGTGTCTATTGTCTTTTTAATTTTAGCAAACGCAAACAATCATTGACATGGTATGCATTTAAAGAGAATGGAATGCGACCATCACTGTTATACGATCACTGGAGTGAAAAAACTTTTGAAGTGGGAAAAGATAATGAGTATTTTGTTTTGCCTCCGTATTCTTTTTTTATTTTGGAGCCGAAATAAAAAAGAAATTTGCAAAATGAAAGATGAAGTTTTTAATAGAGTTAAAAAGTTTGTCACAAAACAAACCGCTGTTTATGAAAATGAAGTAACAGATGACGCATCCCTTGAAAATGATTTGGGTGTATATGGTGATGATGCTATAGAATTTATCGTTGCATTCGGCAAGGAATTCAATGTTGATGTTTCAAGATTTATGGCGGCTGATTATTTTAGAGGCGAAGGTGGTGACTTCTTAGGTTCATTTGGGCAAATATTTGCCAATGAAAAGAAAGGGCAAAGAAAAGATTTAAAAGTAGGGCATTTAATTAAAGCAGTTTTGGCTGGAAGCCTGGATGAAGAAGTGATAAACGGTTAAGTGATAACTTAATGGGTCCGAAAATACTTACTCAGGCTTGCCATACTTCGCAATCAATGCAAGCAATACACCATTGGTCCAGCCAAATCCATCCTGTCCGGGATATTCGCCGCCACCGGCTTCAATATTAGTATCAACAACGTTATATTTTTCCATCAACTTCCCGGTACGCAGGTAAACATCCGTATTCAATTTCATCCAACGCATTGCAATGTCTTTTGCCAATTCTTTTTGTCCGCAACGATCAAGACCCCAGATCGTCATCCATTGTAGCGGCGCCCAGCCATTTGGTGAATCCCATTGTTGATTTGTATTCTTTGCTGTTGTCGTTACACCGCCCGGTTGTAATAAT
>DASTZB010000202.1:0-10718 GCA_035764525.1 Chitinophagaceae bacterium
TATTTACCGTTCTCCAGATCTTCAAAGGATTTTCATCTTTCAATTCATCTGGTAAAAGGTCATTCGGCCAGTTCTGAAAACAAATTGGTCTTGCAAATCTTTTTATTCCATCGGCGCCAACTGAAGTAAATCTTGAATCTGTTGTAGCAGGGAATGGTCCACCATGATGCATGCTTAAACAAACTTCAACACCAGTCGGCACTCCATTTAAAATAAAACGGCCACAAATATTTTTGACTGCTTCAACTAACTCGTCATTGTTTTTTATATCAGTTTCAGTTGCCATTAAAGTTGAGGTCAATTGACCTTCGAGGTGTTTTGCCACTTCGACCATTTCATTCATGTCTTTGCAACGGATGATCAATGAATAAGGTCCAAAAACTTCTTTGTGTAATACAGGATTATTTAAAAACGCCTGTCCCGATGCGGAAGCGATCGTTGGCGCCCCCTGGTTGATGATCGGTTCTTTTTCAGAAACAGCTATCATTTCAACACCTTCCTGTGCAAGTACATTGGCCCTGTTCTCAACATAGCTCTTAAATATACCGGGATGCAACATTTCACCAGGTGAAGTTTTTCTAATTTCTTCTTTTAAGGCAGCAACAAAGATGTCTAGGTGCATACTTTCGAGGCCTATGATAAGCCCGGGATTAGTACAAAATTGTCCAACACCAAGCGTTATAGAGCCGGCATATGATTTTGCTATATCCATTGCTGCATCCTGCAGTCTTTCCGGCAACAAAAAAACAGGGTTGATACTTCCCATTTCTGAAAAAACCGGAATTGGCTCTTTGCGTTGATTAGCCCAATCAAATAATTGCTTACCTCCGATAAATGATCCTGTAAAGCCAACGGCTTTTGTATTCGGATGCATCACTAATGTTTTGCCAACTTCAAATGAAACACCGTGCACATGAGCAAAAATTCCTTTTGGCATATTGCATTTATCGGCTGCCTTTAAAATTGCTATAGCAACTGTTTCAGAAGTTTGTGAATGCGCAGGATGAGCTTTAATAATTACCGGGCAACCCGCAGCAAATGCACAGGCAGTATCACCACCAGCAGTAGAATAAGCAAAAGGGAAATTTGAAGAACCAAAAACTACAACAGGGCCAAGTGGCACTAACATTTTTCTTATATCAGGCTTTGGAGGATTCTTACCTGGAATCGCAGTATCAATCCTTGCTTCTAACCATTCTCCCCTTTCACAGGCATCCGCATAAGAGTTTAATTGGAATATTGTCCTTGCTCTTTCTCCTCTCAATCTTGCTTCTGGAAGATTTGTTTCCTGCATCGCAGTTTGGATCAACTCATCGCTACATGCTTCTAATTCAATTGCGATTGCCCGCATAAAGTCTGCCCGCTGTTTCAAACTCATTTTTCTATAGATGTGAAATGCATTCCATGCTTGCTGCATCGCTTCATTGATCTCATTAGTTGTCGCATCTTTAAACATCGCCATTTATTTATTTTGCAAGTTCTAAATCCTGAAATTTTAATGAAGGTCTTTTGCTGATCGCCTCATTAATGATCTTCAAAATTCGTTCCCTTTCCTCACCAACCAAAGTTAATCGCGGAGCTCTTACGTATTCGCTCCCAATTCCTGTTTGTTTAGCTGCCAGCTTTATATATTGAACCAACTTGGAATGAATATCGAGTTCCAACAATGGCATGAACCAACGATAAATCTTTGTTGCTTCTTCTATCCTTCCTGTTTTAACCAAATTATAGATCGCAGTTGTTTCTTTTGGAAAAGCATCCACCAAACCAGCTACCCAACCATCTGCGCCGAGGCAAAGTTCTTCCATCGCTAAAGTATCGACCCCACATAAAACTTTTATTCTGTCCCCAAAACGATTTTTCATCCTTGTGAGATTTGTTACATCTCTGGAGCTTTCTTTCAACGCTGTTATATTATCACATTCGACCAAATCATCAAACATATCCGGCCTGGTATCAATTTTATAATCCGGCGGATTATTATAGATCATGATCGGCAGATCAGTTGACCTCGCCACTGCTTTAAAATAAGTGATCGTTTCTCTATCATCCGTTTTATATCGCATAGGTGGCAACAACATAATTCCATCGGCCCCCCATTTTTTTGCGTTAACAGCTTGCTTCAATGCATCAGCTGTTGTACTTTCTGCAATATTCATGATCACAGGAATCTCTTCATTCAGGTATTCGACAGAAAATTCAACCAATTCTTCTTTTTCTTTTTCTGTAATTGTGCTGGCTTCTCCTAATGAGCCACCAATAATAATTCCATGTACACCTGCTGCCACCTGGGCGGCAAGATTTTTTTCATACATATCAAGATCAAGCTCTTCTTTTTCTGTAAAAGGTGTGAGCAGTGCAGGAAAAACTCCTTTCCATTCAAATGACATAGTCTTTTATTTTGAACAAAGCTACATTGGGTCAGTTAAAAATCACCTTCATGTTTTAATACAAACTGATACTATTTTAACCAGTTCATACTAATCAATCTTTATTTTGAACTAATTTAGTACAATGAAGGTTGTTCCGTTCCAGATCGCCAAGAATACCGAAGAAGCATTTCGTGTGCAGGTAGATCAGCTGCCACATCTTTATAATCACCTGCACCAGCACCCGGAAATTCAATTGACGCTAATTAAAGAAAGCCATGGCACATTGATAGCAGGTGATTATGTCGGCCCATTTCATGCAGGTGATGTATTTGTGATCGGTGGTAACCAACCTCATGTTTTCAGAAATGACGAAAAGTTTTTCAGAAGAAGGTTAAAGGCAGTTGCCATTACAATTTTCTTTGATGAAACAACTTTTGGAGAACATTTCTGGATGCTGGAAGAAATGAATCCATTACAGTTATTTCTTAAAAACAGTTCCGGAGGTTTTAGAATGATAGGCAGGAAAAAAAAAGTATTGGCTGAAAAATTATTATCGATCGCAAATGCCAAAGGGATTGACCGGCTGATCATTTTCCTGGAAATATTAAGAACACTTGGCACCAGGAAAGAAATGCAGCCTTTAGCAAAGCCACTTCTTCAGCGCAATATTAAATCTTATGATGGCAACAGGCTCAATAAAGTGATTGAATTTACTTTCCAGGAATTTCAACGACGAATTACTTTGAAAGAAGTTGCGAGCCTGGCCAATCTTACGCCAGAAGCATTTTGCAAGTATTTTAAAACACGGACAAGAAAAACCTATATCAACTTTCTGAATGAGATCAGGGTGAATCATGCTTGTCGCCTGCTTACTGAAGATAAAAGCATCGCCACTATATGCTATGATTGTGGATTTATGAATCTTTCGAATTTCAACCGGATATTCAAGAAGATAAAGCAAATGTCACCGGGTGAATGGAGAAAAGTAAATTCTAATTAGAATTTTAACAGCTGTTTCCAACTCTTTGCATCAATTTTGCGACTTAATAAGACCATGAAGCAAATCTTCCTTTTTGCAGTTCTCCTTGCCTCCACTTTTTTGAGCCAAGCCCAGAAAATTGACAGCATCTATTTTCACTTATATACGGATAGTCTTAAGAAAGGCACCCATAATTACATAAATGTCGATGCTAAATTATCTGATGGAAAGTGGAAGCCCCTATCTGCAAAAGAACTAAGCTTTACTTCGAATTATGGCACATTTGAAGGCAATGAATTAATTCTTCCTGATAAACCTACTGTTGACAAACTAAGTATCAAAGTGGTTTTAAAATCTGATCCCGGTTTATGGAAAGAAATAACTGTGTGGATAAAGAAAAAACCGGATGATGAAGTGCTACCTACTGCTGAAGAAATTCTGAAAAATAAGTCGCAAAAAACTGGTAAATCAAAACGCGGCAATTAAAATTTTCAACATTAGAAATTCAAACAACACGACTGCCCTCATCCCCTTATCTTTGCGGCGGCAGGTCTTACACGACCAGCTCCTGCTGAACCTCCCCAGGGCCGGAAGGCAGCAAGGATAAGTGGTTGTAGCGGTGCGATGTGAGGAGCCTGCCATTTTTTTATTTACCTCATTTCTTAAAAGAATTTTTAAACGAACCTACTCAAATGAAGTTTTTTATTGACACAGCTAATCTTGCACAAATTAAAGAAGCAAATGAGCTTGGAATTCTTGATGGTGTTACTACCAACCCATCGTTGATGGCAAAAGAAGGGATAAAAGGTGCTGATGCTGTGACTGCGCATTACAAAACCATTTGTGAAATGGTAAATGGCGATATAAGTGCCGAAGTGATCTCCACTGATTTTAAAGGAATTGTAGAAGAAGGAAAAAAACTTGCAGCCATTCATAAAAATATTGTTGTAAAGGTACCTATGATTAAAGATGGTGTAAAAGCTATTAAATGGTTTACCGATAATGGAATTCGTACAAACTGCACACTTTGTTTCTCGGCAGGACAGGCAATACTTGCGGCTAAAGCAGGGGCCGCTTATATTTCTCCTTTCATCGGTCGAATTGATGATAGTGGTTGGGATGGAGTTCAATTGATCGAGCAAATTGTTCAGATCTATTCTATACAGGGCTATAAAACAGAAGTGCTAGCCGCTTCTATCCGCAATCCAAATCATATAGTACAATGTGCACAAGCCGGTGCCGATGTTTGTACCTGTCCTCTTGATTCTATTCTTGGCTTATTAAAACATCCTCTTACTGATATCGGGCTCGCTAAGTTTTTGGAAGATGCAAAGAAAATGTAATGGTGGGGGGTGAATGGTGAAAAGATTCATTCAATTAGAGTTTTTTCCTATCGACCACTGACTACTCACCGTTGAGGGATAGCTGAATAGAATTGTTATCGTTCAAGTGAGCAATTTGGGTGGCGAAGCAGCAAATTGGCGCGACGAAAGTTCAATAGTAATTCAAAAGCTGGTTAAATAAAAATTAGGGTCTCGCAAGCAAAGAATTGAGCGTTGTAAATCCGATCAATTCATCGGACCTGCCGCCAAAAGGACGATAATAAACCAAAACAAGATAAACATTCTCTGTACTTGCATAATTTCCTTCAGTATTTTCAAAGCTGATCTGCTCACCCTCTCTTTTTACAGGCACCGTGACGTATGAATAATCATAAACACCTTGTTTAAGTAAAAGCGTTTTTTCATAAACCCCTTTCTCCATGTTAAATTCCATTTTGGCGTTTTCATTGGTTTCATAATTTGTGAACTCGCCGAATAAATAAATATCACGTCCGGGATATTGAACGTTGCCGGGTGGAAAAAAAGTAAAATGCGTATACACATAATCCGATTGCCAGAATGGATTTACGTTATCGGTTGTTTCAATTGAGTAAAATCCATTCATGTCGCGATAGTAATAATATATCTGCTGCTTTCTTTCATTATCTGGCTTTACATATACATCGGTCCGGGTTGGTTGTTTATCTATACGCTGCATCCGGTCACTCATCAGCCGAATACTCCGCAGATCGATCCATCGCCATTCTTTACCGGCAGGAAATGAATTGGCGGCTTCTTCGCTGAATTCAAAATAATTTCCCCGATAAATTGTTGGCCTTAATAAATAAGAAGCCATTGGCCATGCATAGTTTTGCAGCAACACAACTTTTATATCCTGTTGGTTAAACACGTTTAATGTTGGGAGGAGACTGACACCAACCTGGAGTTTCTGATGAGTTCTGAAAATGCTTCCGCTATATGGTTGTAGCACCTGGCCAGTAATAGAAGATTTGGTCTCTACAACAAGGAATCGTTTTGTAAAAACAAGTTTTGTAGTATCGTTGTCAAGAAAAACTTTTAATAAATAATTACCTGACCGGGTAGGTGAGCAATTTCTATCGGGTAATCTTGTATAATAGTTCGTGTATTTTACAAATGCTATGGAAGAATTGCGATAAACAGATAACCGGGTAGTTTGAAACCCTCTTATATAATCAAAAGGCCGAAGATCTGTTGGTGACCAATCGGCATTACATAGCTGGTAGGTGTAGTAATAATTTTTTATGCCGCCGTCAAGATCATCAAAATACAGGTCCAGATCTTCAAGGCTATTCAGGTTGATAATAGGATAACCATAAGGATTGTTCGCTTTATGAAGCCTAACAGACTTGATATTTGGTTTGTAAATGTGATCGGGTATTTGGCTGTTTGCAGCCAATGTTATTGATAAAAGAAGGAACAGAATTGTATATTTCATTTTGGGCTGTATGATTAAACCGGGATTTGCCAATAATATTGTGAATTTATGATGAAAAAGATGATAAATCTTTTTCTACAGTTACTTTTGACAGACAAAATTCAGACCTTGGACGTTGCAGGCTTTATTGCAAATAGAATAGCATTTAACCGTCAAAATTCTTTTTCCCGGTTCATTATCCGACTTTCCACCGGCGCCACTATCGTAAGTGTGGCGGTAATGATCATTACACTTGCCCTGGTAAATGGCTTCCAGGAAACAGTAAGTAATAAGGTGTTTAGCTTTTCGGGCCATATAAGGGTTCAATATAAACAAGCATTAAGCGGCCCGATCACCGAAGAGACCCCCATCGAGAGAGATACAAATGTCGAGGCGGCTATCAAAAGTGATGGCCGTGTAAAAAGCATGCACCCTTATGCTACCCGTTATTCAATTTTAAAATCCGGCGATGCAATGGAAGGTGTTTTACTAAAAGGGCTTAATAAAGAATTTGATTTTGATCTACTGAAACCATTTATAAAACAAGGTCGCTGGATAAATTTCAAAGACAGCAGTTATGCCCGGGAAATAGTTGTATCATCTTATACAGCAAAACAACTGCAAGTAAAACTTAACGATAGTATCCGGATATATTTTATCAGGCCAAATGGAACATTAAGACCAGATAAGCTTGAAATTGTCGGGATCTACAAAACTGGTATCGATGATTATGATAAACAAATTTCTATTGGTGATCTTAAATTGATAAGAAGATTAAATGATTGGAAAGAAAATGAAATTGGCGGTTACGAAGTTTTTCTTCATGATTTTAATAAAATGGAAAAAACAAGTGATGACCTCTATGCGCTGCCTGCTTTTCCTCAAACATGGGATACACAACCAATAAGAAGTATTTATCCAAATATCTTTGATTGGCTGAATTTGCAAAATCTTACCCGCAATGTCTTGATCGGATTTATGGTGCTGGTTGCGGTCATAAATCTTATTACATGCCTCATCATTTTAGTACTTGAACGCATCCGGATGGTTGGCGTATTAAAAGCACTTGGCGCAACGGACTGGATGGTGCAAAAAATATTTCTCCGACATTCGGTTATCATCACTCTCATTGGAATTTTCTTTGGCACCCTCGTGGGACTTGGATTATTATTCCTTCAAAAGAGCACAGGATTTATAAAACTGAACGAAGAAGCCTATTATATGAGCGAA
Source organism: Chitinophagaceae bacterium (assembly GCA_035764525.1). Classification (GTDB taxonomy): domain Bacteria; phylum Bacteroidota; class Bacteroidia; order Chitinophagales; family Chitinophagaceae; genus VBAS01. The sequence goes on from DASTZB010000202.1 coordinate 7,360, forward strand.
TCCGCCGTAAAAATTATCTGGTGGCAGGTATTATTGGTTTGCGCTCTTACTTTCCTTGTTAGCTTACTTATTCTCATGATCCCAACCTACATTGTAAAAAAAGTAAAGCCCGTAAAAGCGATCCAATTCAGATAAAAGAAGTTTACGCTAAATGTGATAAAATAATTCCTGTTGCCACTCCTGCATTTAATGATTCCGCTTTTCCTTTTCCCGGTATAGTGATCTGAACGTTTGCAAGTTTTAGTATTTCTTCATTTATCCCTTTTGATTCATTGCCAATAACAATTATTCCTTCGTTGACCTTTTCCATTTTAGTGACATCTCTCCCATTTAATACTGCTGCATAAATGCATATTTCTTTATTTTCTTTCAATAACGATAAGATATCTTTGTATTCTACTCTCACCCTGCTAATACTTCCCATCGAAGCCTGCACAACTTTAGGATTATAGACATCCACACAATCGCTGCTACAAAAAATACTTTTTATTCCAAACCAATCAGCAAGCCTGATAATGGTGCCCATATTTCCGGGATCTTGTATTGTGTCTAATGCCAATGATAATGCTCCTATAATTTCCGGATCATTCTTCCATTGTATTTTTTTGATGACAGCCAATACCTGGTTTGGTGTCGTTTGTTGTGAAATTTTTTCTAATTCTCCATGTGTTATTTCAATAACTTCTGTATGGTCGTTCGCATTTGAATGCATATCTATCCACTCCTTTAAAGCGTAAATTTGAACTACCTTACAATTCCCTGCATTTAATAATTCAGCTACTAATTTGGGACCTTCTGCAATAAAGCAACTCTCTTCATCTCTTGATTTTTTCTGGCCTAAACTTTGAATATATTTGACCTGATTTTTAGTAATCATAATTTCTTTTATTTTAACATGTTAGAAGCCAGGCCCCAAAAATCTCTTACTGCCTCCATTGCAGTAGCAGTCGTTATTATTTTGCTGGCTTCATGTAAAGTAATCCCTAAAGATTATCCCAAAGACAAGCCCTTCGTTTTTGAAACAAATATCAATCTTGAAGGCAATTTCACCAAAGATGAAAAAAGTGCGTTAACCGCCCAATTGAAAAACCAGCTTGATGATAGTTTAAGGGCAAAGACGGTTTATAAACTGATCTATAAAGGAATCAATCGCCCTGTCCTGGAAAACCCACCTGTCTTTGACAGTGCAAGCGCCGATCGTTCAATGATCTTTATGAAGGCTTTACTTAACAAACTTGGCTATTTACGCAATACAATTACTTATGACGATACTATAATTGTAAAGGGAGATTCAAACTCCCGTCAACTTCGAACGACTGTCAATTTTAACGTAAAACCTAACCAGCTTTTCAGGATCGATTCAGTCAGTCATGTAATTAATAGCAATGATTTGCAGGCGTTGACCGATGCTTCAATATCAAAATCGGTTTTAAGAAAAGGAGATCCATTTGCACAACAATTGGTCTCTGAAGAATTGAACAGATTGGTTGAGCTCTATCGTGAGAACGGTTATCTTAAATTCGGTTTTGAAGAACTCTCCGGGGTTTGGGATACACTTAATCTGGCAATCTTACGTCCCACTATTGATCCTTTTGATATACAAATGCTCGAAGAACTAAGAAGAAGACGTGATTCACCGACAACCGATATTGAAATAAGATTACGACCTGGTTACAATGTTGATAAGCTGAAAAAATATTTCGTTGGTAATACAACAATATACCCGGATTTTAATATTCTCGATACTTCCGGGAAAGTACCTACACAGTTCGTTTATGACAGCAGTTTCACTTTCATCACATATAGAAATTTATTCAGAAAAAAATTTATTGCACAAAATATATACTTCCGACGAGGCGATCTTTATAATGAAAGAAGATTTGTAAAAACAATTAACCGCTTTAATGGCCTGGGGGCCTGGCATGTTGTGAATGTCGAACAAATACCGAGAGGTCTAACAGATACAGTAGATGTTGAAATGTACCTGACGCCGGCAAACAAATATTCTTTTACGGCAAATATTGAAGGCAGCTTTAACAGTAGCAACAGCATTAATCTGGAAGAAAACCTCGTGGGTGTTGGTGGAAATGTACAGCTAACAAATTACAATTTTGGAAAAGCAGCTAACCGATCTTCTACTACCGCCCGATATCTTACCGAATTAGATACCGAAGGTGAACTTGTAAAAACAATTCAAACCAGTATCAGTCATTCGATCGTTTTTCCTAAACCAATACCCAATGTATCATGGATACCAGAGAAATTAAGGGATAATTTCAGAACGAATCTCAGTTTTGCATTCGCGAATACAGATCGAAGAGACTTTTTGAATCTTACTTCGTTGAATGCAGCATGGGGTTATAATTCTCAATGGAAGAACAAGTCTGCATACATAAGGCTTCCTAATATTGAATTTGCGCACATCATATCAACGGATAGCCTGGAAAAATTTTTAGGCTTCAACCCCTCACTTAGGACTGTGTTCCCTGAAAATGGATTAGTACTTTCCATACAGGGTGGTTTTTCTGTTCGTGGTGGTAAGAAAAATGTCTCACAGATCCTGAGAGTTAACTTCGAAGAATCGGGTTTGCTTGTCAGCCACATCAATATAAAAGCACTTGACAGCTTGTTCAAATTTGTAAAGATTGATGCAGAATTTATCAGGAATATGCAACTCGGGGGGAAAAAATCTTTTTTAATTCGTGGTTTTGTTGGGACAGGTTTTGCCATGGCCACAAGAGAAAGACCTGTGAATCCGCAAATGCCTTTCTTTAAACAATTTTCTGCTGGCGGCCCTTATAGCATGCGGGCATGGGGTTTACGATTACTAGGACCGGGTTCCACTCTTGCATATAGAGATACCGTACCAATTAGGTTCGGCGATTTTCAATTTGAAACAAATGCTGAGTATCGTTTTCCCTTGGTCAAATTGTGGGGCTATGATTTTAGCAGTTGTTTTTTTACAGACATTGGCAATGTCTGGTTTTTAAGAAAGAATCCGGATTTTCCAGATGGAACTCTTACCGGCGGAAGATTTTTGAAAGATCTTGCAGTTGGTATCGGTACTGGTCTGCGAATGGATTTTGATTTTTTAAAAGTGCGATTGGATTATGCACTAAAAGTAAAGGATCCAAGTCCTGAACCTCATAATGTGGCCAAGCAAAATAAGTGGTTTTATGATTTCAATCCCCTGTCAGGTATAATACAGATCGGCATCAACTATCCATTTGCGTTCTGATATTTTTTTATCTCATTTTCCCATTCGGTCATTGTCTTTGCATCCACCAGCTTTGAATCGCCAATTCTTGTACGGCATAAACTGCTGAGATAAGCACCGCAGCCTAGTGCTTCACCAAAAT
>DASTZB010000203.1:0-5894 GCA_035764525.1 Chitinophagaceae bacterium
ATGAACGAGTAACATCCCAAAACTTTCGCCTTCATGCCGCTCAAGATGTTTGTGATGCATTTTATGTGCCCAGCGAATTGCTCTTACATAACTATTATTGCTCCGTGTAAACCATTTGAATCGTTGATGAATGATGACATCATGCACCAAAAAATACCCGGCACCGTAAGCCATAATGCCAAAACCTATTGCCTGCATCCACCATTCATTATTGAACGTGCCGAAATAAATCAGCAGGATACTAGGCAAAGCAAAAATGATAAAGAAAGCATCGTTCTTTTCAAAAAAACCCGGTTCCACCTGGTGATGATCTTTATGCAGGTACCAAAGAAAGCCGTGCATGACATAGCGATGAGTAAGCCATGTAACACCTTCCATAACGACGAAAGTGGCAGCGAGAACGAGTATATAAAATAACCAGGTCATAATTATTTTACTTCAACAGTTGAATTTGCATATCGGTTTTTCCACCATTCTTCGATCTTAGGGAAAGCAAGATGAAACCATGCCGTATACTTTTGTGGATGGGTTTGCATTGTATTTTTAATCTCCGAGATCTCTTTGTAACAAAAATCATTCACTTCCTCGGGATTAACATTCAATTTTCCTTCATATTCACCAGCAAATACATGATCGAATTCATGTTCGGTTAATCCATTATCAAATGCAGCTTTGTACACAAAATCAAAGATCTTTTCAACCGTTGTTTCGAAACCAAGTTCTTCCATCAATCTTCGTTGCGCTGCATCTTTTGTTTTTTCCCCGGGCATTGGATGACTGCAACAGGCATTTGTCCATAAACCAGCGCTATGATATTTATTGGATGCTCTTTGCTGCAAAAGCATTTCCCCTTTCCGATTGAAAATGAAAATGCTGAAAGCCCGATGTAATAACCCTTGCCTATGGGCTTCCATTTTATCCATGATGCCAACCATGTCATCATGTTCATTCACTAATATTACCTTATCGTTTTCCATTATCCTATTAATCCTAATTGATTTTTAACTCCTGCTCTTAATACGATCATTATTTTTTTATAGTCCGGTATCCTGATCCTGGCTTCCAATACTCTTGCTGCTTCCAGGTTTTTTATCTTTTTAAACAATGATAAATAATATTTATAAGCAACATACACGCCAAATCTTGCTTTCAATGGTAATTTTAAAATGCCGGCATAGGCTGCTTTAAAATCGTTATGAATATCAGCTTCTATCTGCTTTTTTTCCTGTTCTGTAAAATTATTGAAATCGCAACCCGGAAAATATATCCTGGACAATCCGTTGTAATCTGCATTTATATCCCTTAAAAAATTTACTTTTTGAAATGCAGCGCCTAAAGATCGGGCAGAAGACTTTAACTTTTCACAAACCTCTTTTTTTCCCTCGCAAAAAACATGAAGGCACATAAGCCCCACCACTTCTGCGGATCCATAAACATATTCATTAAAATTTCTTGTGTCATAGGTTTTCTGGCTTAGATCCATCTCCATGCTGTGAAAAAAAGCCCCGACCAGGTCATGGTCAATCTTATAATCATTTACTGTTTGCTGAAAGCTATTCAATATAGGATTTAAACTGACCCCCCTTTCGATGGATGAATAGGTATCTTTTTTAAATTCTTCCAAAAGGGAAGCTTTATCATAATCATGAAAGGAATCTACGATCTCATCTGCAAACCGAACGAACCCATAAATATTATAGATGGGCTGCTGCATATCATGATGCAACAAACGAATAGCAGAAGAAAACGAAGTGCTGTATTCCTTCGTTGTGATCTCGCTGCTTTTATTACTCACGGTATGAAATTTCCCAATCATGGTCTTTCAATTTCCTCGTTAATTAATATATCCTGGGGATGTTTAACAGATCTACCGTACTCCTTTATAACTTCATTCGCTACCACTTCACCGCTGATCAAACAAGTCGGTACGCCGGGACCCGGCACTGTTAATTGCCCCGTATAAAATAAATTTTTTACTTTCTTGCTTTTGCAGGATGGTTTGAATATAGCCGTTTGAAGTAACGTATTTGCCAAACCATATGCATTTCCACGAAACGAATTATACTCACTTGCAAAATCAGAAACTGAAAACGTTTTTTTATAAATTATTGCGTCAAGGATAGATTGCCCTGTATGCTTTTCCATTCTTCTGATAATCTGCTGAAAATATTTGTCTCTTGTAATTTCGTCATCATTCTCCAATCCTGATGAAACAGGTATCAGCAAAACCATATTATCACAACCGGCAGGAGCAACTGTGTTATCAGTAACAGAATTTACACTCACATAAAAAAGTGGGTTGGTTGGCCATTGGGGGTCATCGTAGATCTCTTTTGCATGTTGTTCAAACGGAACATCAAAAAATAACGAATGATGAATCATATTTTTCAATTTTTTATTCAGACCAACAAAATATAATAAACAGCTTGGCGCCATCACCCTTTTTTTCCAATAAGTTTCACTATAGCTACGATATTTTTTCGGTAAAAGTTTTTCTTCCGTAAAATGATAATCTGCTCCACTGATAATAACGTCGGCTTCATGAACCGTTCTATTCGTAACCAAATTTTTTGCCCTATCATTTTGTATAAATATTTGTTCAGCCTCTTCATTGAAATAGAATTTTACTCCCAGCTCTATTGCCAACTCATACATTGCTTTCACAACTGAATACATACCACCCTGCGGATACCATGTTCCTCCTTTTATATCTGCATAATTCATTAGGCTGTAAAGTGCAGGAGTATTTTCAGGCAATGCGCCAAGGAATAAAACAGGGAATTCCATCAATTGACGAAGCTTTGGGCTTTTAAAATACTTATGAATATGTTTTTTTATTGATGTAAAAACATCTAACCTTAAAATCCCCTTGAAAATATCACCATCAATAAATTCAGTAAAAGATCTTCCTGGTTTATGTACCAATTTGTTGATACCTGCTTCATATTTATAAGCAGCTTCAGCTAAATATTTTTCAAGTTGTTCGCTGGCACCGGGTTCAAAATCTTCAACCATTTTTTTAAATTCATCATAATCGGCAGGTATATCGGTAAAGCAATCATCCCAATAAATACGATAAGAGGGATCGAGACGTTTTAAGGAATAATAATCAGAAACTTTCTTACCAAATTTTTCAAAATAATTTTCAAACACATCAGGCATCCAATACCAGCTTGGACCCATATCAAAGGAAAATCCATTTTCATTTAATTGCTGTGCCCTTCCTCCAGGAGTGGTGTTCTTTTCTATAACAGTTACCTGCCACCCAGCTTTCGCCATAAACGATGCAGCTGACAGACCTGCAAAACCACTACCCACAATGATCACCGAAGATGACATAGGAAAAATTTAATAACGGCTAAGTTGTTGCTTCAAAAGTTTACGGGCAAAATGGATCCTGCTTTTTATTGTTCCCAAGGGCTCATTCAATGATTCAGAAATTTCATAGTACCTGTATCCTTCAAAGTGCAACAAAAAAGGTATCTTAAAAATTTGCGGCAGTTGATATATGGCTGTGTGAATCTCTTTCAATTGTAAACAATTTTCTCCCCCGTTGCTTACAATCATTTTACCTGAATTGATCAATATATCAATTGTTCCCCTATCAAAAATTGTTCTCTGTTTAGTCCTTCTCCTGTAATCATTGATAAAAATGTTTCGCATAATTGTAAACAACCATGCTTTAATATTTGTACCCGTACTGTATTTGTCCTGGTTTGCTAACGCCTTATACAATGTTTCCTGGAATAGATCTTTTGCTACTTCCTGGTCATGGGTAAGGCTCACTGCAAATGGTCTTAAGGGATCTGCATTACTTAATAACAATTCATTGAACTCCGCAGCTGACATAAAAATCTGTTTAACTTTTAATACTATAAAATTAAACAGTCGTTTTTAGCCAGCTTTCTTTTGTTTAAAGATTAAAAGAAAAGAAAGCAAATTTTCTCAACAAAAAATACAAAAGAACAAAAGGAACAGATGCTTACAGCGAAGAAATAAATTCTATGAGGTCAACAAGCGAATGTTTGAACTCAACGTTTTGGGGAATGGGCTTTTTATAGTTATGTGTAGGATACCCGGATACAATGATCCTTGGCCTTGAAATATTTCGTGAGGTTTGCTGAAGAAATTTTTCAAAATTAAACCCGGGTGACGTAGAGGTGAGATGTATATAAACAAAATCTGGTTTTTTGGTATCAGCCACGAATTGTGCATCTTTCAATGGTACATTAGCGCCGATGTATAAAACCTCAGCGCCACGTTTTTTTAATAAATAATAAACAAGTAATAAGCCGAGTTCATGATGTTCTCTTTCTGGTAAAAAAAGAAGAAACGATCTTTTGATCTTCACCAATGCTCTTGCCTGGTCTATGCCAACGATCAGTTTTTGTCGAACAATATTTGTAATAAGATGTTCCTGTGCAGGATTGATATGACCGGTTTGCCAAAGAATACCGATACGTTCGAAGAATGGAAAAATGATACGGATGATAACTTTTTCAATTCCATTTGCGGCAATCTGCTTGTCTAATATTTTTTCAAACCCGGACGTATCAAGATCTACCATTAATTGTATCAACTCATTTACAATGCGCTCTTGTTGAGCTCCCGCTAAATTCAATTCCGCCACTCTTGCCTGCACATCGTTGACAGGCATTTTATTTATATGCGAGATCTTATAACCATATTTAGTGAGTATTGAAATGTTGAGTATTGTTTTCAGATCCTCGCTATTGTAATACCGGATGTTAGTAAGTGTTCGGGAAGGCTTAAGAAAAGAATAGCGCTGTTCCCAAATGCGGATCGTATGGGCTTTGATACCAGAAAGATTTTCAAGATCTTTGATAGTGAATTTGCTCATGTTTAATAATGACAAATGACCCGCAAAAAAGTTCAACCAAAATTTATAATGCCGGGTTTAGCAATTTTCCTGCATCCAGCAATTCTTTTAATCCATGAGCAATTGAGGAACTCTGTAAATGAGAAAAATGGTGAGTGTTATGCAGGTCAGTACCGGCAATATCGTAATATTCATGTTTCATAAAATACCGGGCAAGTTCACTCACTGTTTTACCATAAACTCCCGCTAATGACATAATATTAAGCTGAAATAGATAACCCGCTGCTTTCAATTCTTCAAAAAATTCTTTATTCCTTTCATGATAGACGTACCGCTCCGGATGAGCAATTACAGGCTGATAGCTTTGCATTTGCATTTCAAAGAGCAGTTCTTTGAAATTATATTGTTCGCTGGCCATTGAAAATTCCACCAGTACAAGATTATCTCCAAAAGTCAAAAGCGGCGATTTATCAGCCAGCAATTTTCTAAAATTGTCGTCGAGAAAATACTCGGCTGCAACACCGAGCTCTACTTGAATCCCTTCAGTTTCCAAATGCTGTTTTAAAGCCTCGTACCCTTTTAATATATCATCTCTTTTATTAGGATACATATCCTGCATGACATGAGGTGTGGTGATCAGTTTTTTAAATCCAAGTTGCCTCAGGCCATTAATCATTTCCAGAGAAGTGGCCAGGTCAGGAGCTCCATCATCAATACCCGGCAATATATGAGAATGCATATCAGTCTTAAGAAGACCATAATCAAATGCGTCAGAATCTTTTTTTCCCCACAGCTTCATAAAAAATTATTTATTTGGTCCGATGATTCTTTTTATCGAGCAGATCATGATATAAACTACTCATGTCATTTACCAATCGGTGATAACTGAATTTACTCAATACATGCTCCTTACCAGCATTGCTGAATTTTTTGCGAAGTGCGGGGTCATTAACGAGCAGAAGCAGATTATCAGAAAAAGTTTTTTCATCAGTTATTTCAGAAAGCAATGCTGTTTTATTTTCTAACACCACATCGGCTATCCCTCCCACTCTCG
>DASTZB010000204.1:0-3746 GCA_035764525.1 Chitinophagaceae bacterium
GTTCGTGATCTTTAAATTATCCAGATGTTCTTCGGCAAAATAATATTGTGCAAACTGTACAGCTTGCGCTTCATCAATAACATAAAACCCGCCCCATGGACGAGTTTCATCTTTGTCGACAATAGTAAAGTTGGCGTTATATAGTATAGCTGCTACTTTTTCAAAAGTCTCCTTTTTATTTTTCATAAGTACAAATTTACATTGCAAGTATAAAGGTATGAAATTGCGATATTGTGGGTGTTCATCACCTTTCTTTTTATTTCTTATATGCTCAGGCATGAAATCTTTTTTCCAAAGCATTTAATAAAATAGGGAACAACTGTTTTTTAAATAGGCAAGATCTCCGTGATTTATAAAGCGCTATCACTGCAATTTTGTGATCATTGTTCACACAAAAAAATATTTGTATAGCTATCAACCTTTCTCGAATCCGATGATGGGATAAAATTATTTGGACAAAAAAACAGGATTGATGACGGCATTATTGACCTGTTTCTTGAAGCTGTAAAGCAAAGTGCCGATGCGAGGCATTGGTTCTTTGTGATTAAACTCAGTTCTTTATCAGAAGCAAGCACTAGCATTTAGTGTATACCCGATGTTTTTACATTGGGTTTTTTTATTGCTGTCAGAAAGCCAACAAACGATTTTGACATCCGTGGATTTAACCAGGAAATTGTTGTGAATTGCGGAGATGAGAATTAGATAAAAATCAAAAGCGACTGCCAGTCATATTCTGACAGCCGCTTACATTTGTTGCAGGCTGACAAAGTGGAGGTGACCGGATTCGAACCGGTGTCCAAACATATTCTCCAAAAGCTTTCTACATGCTTATTTTGTTTTGGGGTTTTTCGGGAAGCAACTGGGAACAAACAACCGATTACTTCCTTAGCTGCATGGTCTTAAGCGATCATCACAGCCTTTGATCGCAGCATCTTGTTTTGTTTTGAGTCGGCGGCAGGGCATGGAAACAAGCGAACCGGCCCGGCGGCCCTAATGACTACTTAATCACTGATTAAGCGGCCATGGCATACTGAGTATTGCCATTTGAGTTTTTGTGTATTCAGATTAGCCTGCTAATTACACAACGCAGAACATGCTTACACTTTCAAAGATCTATGCTGTCAAAACCATACACCCCCATATTGAATTAAAAATTAATAATTATTAATTAATAATTTTTTTGAACTAAGCGACATTACTACTATTAAGCTTTGCTTGCGACGCTCCGTTCGGGTTACTGCTCCCTGTTCAGCATTCAAAAGATCAGTCTGCAAAAATAACAATGTTTTGCGAGTATTATCCTCAACGTTTACTTAAAGCTTTGATTGTTGTTACTCACATTAAATAAATTATTTTTACCCAATGACAAAGCCGTTGGAAATTTATCAGCAACAAATTGCGAAACATAAGACAGAATTAAAAAAGCTGGAGAACAGAGGCGTCCTGTTTGGATGGCTACGATTTCTAAGTATAACGCTTGCATTTGTAAGTCTTTGGTGGATTTGGAAAAATGGATCTTTAATCTTTCTGCCCATTCCATTTTTATTCGTTGGATTATTTCTCTTCATTCTTGCAAGGCACCTGTCAAATAATATGGCTATCGAAAATCTTCAACGACTGATCCAGATCAACGAAACAGAGATACAGGTACTCGGTCATCATTTTACGCATTTGCCTGATGGATCAGAATTCAAACCAGAAAACCATCAATATGCCAACGACCTTGATATCTTTGGCAGGGCGTCCTTATTTCAATACATCAATCGCTGCACATCAGAACAGGGAAAGAAATTATTTACAGGTTGGTTATTAGATCCTGCCTCGTCTGAAAATATTATAGAAAGACAAGAAGCTATAAAAGAATTATCACAACAATTAGAATGGCGCCAGCAATTACAATCTTATGGCATTGCGCACCCGATCCACATAGACACAGAAAAGAAAATTGAGACCTGGGTCCTGGAAGATTTTCAATTCATGAATAAACTACACTGGAAGCTGCTGCGCTTTGTTTTACCCGCCATCAGCTTTACATTACTAACACTCTATCTTACAGATATTATTGGCTCGGGCATATTCTTTCCCTCAATTCTTTTAATGCTTATCGTCTCAGTTGGCATTTCCAAATTGATCACGCCTGCTTTTACAAAACTGAATAAAGTAGCACCGCAACTCGAAACGCTTTCAGATAGTGTGTCATGGATTGAAAAAGGAAATTTTGGAAGCAAGCTGCTCGTTGCGCTAAGATCCAAATACATAGACGGATCAGTGCTATCATCACAAACGATAAAAAAACTAAAAAAGATCTTAGACAATACCGATCTTCGTTTGAACCCTCTTGTATTTATCCCGCTCAACACGCTTTTATTTTGGGATCTGCAGCACGTTTTGATATTGGAGAATTGGAAAAAAGAAAACAAAGAACATATCGGCGATTGGTTCCATTCATTAGCCGAAATAGAATCACTTTCATCACTTGGCAATCTTTCCTTTAATCATCCCAACTGGGCTTTCCCAAACATTTCAAAAGAACATGGAACAGTCATTGCAGATTCGCTAGGACATCCATTAATTCCAAAAGAGAAACTCGTCACTAATTCTTTTTCAACACAAGAAAACGGAGGTTTGAATTTGATAACAGGTTCGAACATGGCGGGCAAGAGTACATTCTTAAGAAGTATTGGAGTAAATATTGTTTTGGCAATGATGGGCTCGCCTGTTTGTGCAGGATCATTTACAGTTTCAAATATGAAAGTGATCAGCAGTATGCGGGTAAATGATAACCTAGAAGAGAATACATCTACCTTTTATGCTGAATTAAAAAAACTGAAAGAAGTTATTGAAGCCGTAAATCGTAATGAAAAAGTTTTTCTTTTACTGGATGAAATTTTAAGAGGCACCAACTCTGCCGACAGGCATATTGGTTCCAAAGCTTTAATAAAACAATTGATAAAGCATAATGCCGTTGGCCTGATCGCTACACATGATCTTGAATTAGCAAGACTCACTGATGAGTTTCCTTCAAAGCTTCACAACTACCATTTCGATGTACAGGTAGCCGGAGATGAACTTTATTTTGACTATAAATTAAAAAGAGGCGTCTGCACAAGCATGAACGCCTCTTTATTAATGAAAAAAATTGGGATCGAATTATAATCATTTAAACCACCTGAGTACATCTAATCCGAGTGCATATGCCATCAGGGCCATTAATAAAACCATGCCTACCATTTGCGCATATTCTAAAAATTTATCACTTGGCTTACGTCCGGTTATGATCTCAGCCAATGTGAACAATGCATGTCCACCATCTAATCCCGGTATTGGTAAGATATTCATAAATGCAAGTATTATGCTGAATACTGCTGTGAGTGTCCAGAACGTTTGCCAATGCCACACCGTAGGATAAATGCTGCCGATACTGAATACACTTCCTACTGATTCATTTGGGTTTGCTTTACCTGTGAACAACTGTCGAAGCCCGGTCATATATCTTCCAAGTGTTATCCAGCATTCTTTGAACCCTGCAGGGATCGCTTCAATGAATGTGAACTTTTCATATTTTGTTTCAAAACCCAGATCATCGAGGTCTTTTAGTCTTACACCAAACATGCCTTTCTTATCTAATTGAACAGGTTTGACCAATGTATCAATACCTCTTATGAACTTAACCTGTACAGTTTCATTCTTTTTATCCTTTATAGCTTTCTGTACTTCATGATAGAAAGGGGTCTCAATATTATTTA
>DASTZB010000205.1:0-7601 GCA_035764525.1 Chitinophagaceae bacterium
ATACTGGGCAAGGCTTAGATATCAATAATGCCAAGGATGGAACTCAATATGGCCCATTTGCCGGGTTTTGTTTGGAAACACATAAGCATCCGAATGCAATCAATATCGCTCATTTCCCAAATACAGTTTTAAGACCCGGAGAAAAATATTACCAGAAGAATGTTTACACGATCATTCAGGCTGAGGCGAAATAGTTTAATTCATCATTAAGATCAAGAAAGGAATATTTTGATTGCAGCTCCTTTGTCTTCTCGAGATGTGTTTTCAAAAAAATTTTATGAGCATTTGTTGCGGGCTGAAATGGTTTATGTTTCCTGGCGATCACAATTTTTTTTATCTCTTCCATTAATTGCAGGGATTGTTCGTCAATAAATGCTTCTATGAATTTCTCCATCACAAATTCTGTAGCCGGGTAATTTGGATGTGCCATATCGATATCATAGAAACGATAATCTCTTAATACATCAATCACCAATTCATAAGCCGGAAAATAGTATAGCCCGGGAAATTTATTTACCATGTGATGAACAGCTTCAATTAACCTTGCTTTGCTCCTGTTATTATCTATCACTCCGTCTCTTATGTGCCTTACAGGGCTTATAGTGAAAATTATTTTGAGCCTGGGGTTAAATTGTTTCAATTGATGATATACATCATCAAGCAACGAAATTGTTTCATCAATCGATAGCAAATGTTTGCTGAACCATTGTGAGGGGGCCCGATGGCAATTTGCAACTCCATCATTGGTTTGTAAGCCTCCTGTCGTTGCTTCATTTGTCAACCGATAAGAGAAAGATGAACCTAATGTTATGATCAACCAATCTGCATCTTTCAGATAATTGTGAGCCTGCTGCTGTGATTCGTTTATAGATTTCAGGCATTTATCCACATTTATATTTGAGAAGCGGGAATGGTGCTCCCAGCTGTTCCAGACTTCGTTTAAAAAAAACAAGTGCTCTTTATTGTACTTTTTGTTTTCAATGTATGATATTAATGAACTGCACACGCTTCGGGGATCAAACAAAATGCCATTGGGATTTTGAAGAACAGAAAATTTTAATTCGCCTAATGAATTGCCGATATGTTCAGTAAAACACGAGCCAGTCAACAAGATCTTATCACGATAACTGATCTTCTTTTCGGGTGACTTTATTTGTATAGGTAGTTGGAACTGCATTTTCTTAAATAAAAATTTGGCCTGCGATCCGTAAACTTTCTGCTAAAGCATCCTTGTTGAGACCTGTTGTCATATTATTTTTTTCAAAATAACTGATCATCCATTCTGTATTCATGTTGCCAACCAGGTCATCATTTGCCATTGGACAGCCCCCGATTCCTTTTAAAGCCCCATCAAATCTTCTACAGCCAGCTTTTAGCGCAGCCTCGAGTTTCTGGTGCCAGTTTTCAGATGTTGAATGTAGATGAACTCCAATTTCTGTCGATGGCAATGACTCAACAAGATAACTTGTCATATCATAAACTTGTTCGGGAGTAGCAACTCCAACAGTATCGGCTAATGAAATGATCTCGATATCTAATTCTACGAGCTTTTCAACCCAATTAAAAACAATGTCCTCGTCATATAGATCATTATACGGATTGCCAAAAGCCATCGAAATATAAATAACCAACTTCTTATTCTTATTGATACATAAATTTTGAATCTCTTCTACCCTCTTTAAAGATTCTTCAATTGATGAATTTGTATTTCTCCGTTGAAAAGTTTCAGAAACTGAAAATGGAAAACCGAGATAAGTTATTTGATCAAATACGGCAGCTTCTTCTGCTCCTCTCAGATTGGCAACTATCCCTAATAGTTTTGTATTCCTAATTCCTAATTCCAAATTCCCAATTACTTGTTTCGTATCTGCCATCTGCGGAATTGCTTTTGCCGAAACAAAACTTCCAAAATCAAGGGTATCAAACCCGACTTTCAGCAAAGAATTGATGTATTCGATTTTTTTTTCAGTCGGAATAAAATTCTTCCAGCCCTGCATGGCATCACGGGGGCATTCGATAAGTTTTACTGGGGAAATCATTTAAACAAAGGTAAACCTTGCTGATTATATTCTTAGGTTAATACACGTTGACGCATTACTTCGTATAGTATTATGCCGGTGGCAACAGAAACATTAAGTGATTCAAATCCGCCTGACATCGGTATTTTTATTTTTTCATCGCAAATTTTTAATAAAGCAGGGTAAATCCCTTTTTCTTCACTTCCCATGACAATAGCACAGGGTTCAGTAAAATCCAAATCATTAAAGCTTTTCGCGGATTTCATTTCTGTTGCATATACTTTAATGCCATTCAAATGAAGTTCATCAACAGCTTTCATTAAACTGTTGACACGGCAAACCGCAATTTTTTCCAATGCCCCTGCTGAGGTCAATATCGCATCTTCATTCAATGCTCCTACTCCTTTATCAGGAATTATTATTGCGTGCACTCCTGTGCAATAAGCAGTTCTTGCAATCCCTCCAATATTCCTGATATCAGTGATGCCGTCAAGAATTAAAAACAAAGGAACTTCTCCATTTTCTGTAACAAAAGAAATCGTATCCTGTAAATCCTGGTATTGGACCTTTGCGATCTGTGCTATAATGCCTTCATGATTGGTGACATTAAAACCATTCAGTTTGGCTACAGGAACATAGCTGATCGGGACTGCATGGTGTGTAGCAAGTTTTTTTATTTGCAATATCTCATCACCGATCACTTTTATATCAAGATAGATCTTGTCAAGCTGCATGCCGGTTTGCAAAGCATCTATTACGGCTTTTCTTCCAATAACTAATGAACTCTTTTTGGGTCTTTGCTGATGTCTGAAACTTTTCACTGGTCAAAAATAAAGGTTTTGCTATTTAGACTTTAATAGATTTACTAAAGATGAAGGGAGCGTTGCAACTAATGATTAATCGGAGTTACAAGGCTGGCAAAATAAAAACCTGCAAGCATCTATAGCTCACAGGTTTTTCAAAATTCTTTTCCAATCAATTTATACACCAAATGCTTTCTTCACTTCATTCACCATATCCAGTTTTTCCCAGGTAAATAATTCAACTTTCATTGTCTTTTCATTGTCTTTGCCTTTATTAAAAACTTTTGTCACAACTTTAGGCTCCCGACCCATATGACCATAGGCAGCCGTTTCTGCATAAATAGGATTACGCAATTTCAAACGCTGCTCGATCGCATAAGGACGCATATCAAATATCTTTTCAACTTTTCTTGCTATCTCGCCATCAGTCATATCAACTTTTGAAGTGTTGTATGTATCAATAAACAAACCACAAGGCTTTGCAACACCGATCGCATAAGAAACCTGGACAAGCACTTCATCACAAACTCCCGCCGCAACTAAATTCTTTGCAATATGACGGGTAGCATAAGCAGCGCTACGGTCAACCTTGCTTGGATCTTTACCACTAAATGCACCACCACCATGTGCACCTTTACCGCCATAAGTATCTACAATGATCTTACGACCTGTTAAGCCAGTGTCCCCATGCGGACCGCCAATCACAAATTTCCCGGTTGGATTGATGTGATAAGTGATCTTATCATTAAATAATTTTTGGATCGAAGGTTTACATTGTTTCTTAACTCTTGGGATGACGATATTGATAACATCTTCGCGGATCTTATCCAGCATTTTTTTGTCACTGTCAAAATCATCATGTTGAGTAGAAACAACAATAGTATCGATACGAATTGGATTATTGTTATCGTCATATTCGATTGTCACCTGGCTTTTTGCATCAGGGCGCAGGTATTTTAATTCTTTTCCTGCACGACGGGTTTTGGAAAGCTCCTGCAAAATTTTATGTGCAAGATCCAAAGCCAACGGCATATAGTTATCAGTTTCTTTGGTGGCATAGCCAAACATCATTCCCTGGTCGCCGGCGCCCTGCGCATTTGCTTTTGCATCAAAACTTAAATTCTTTACACCTCTGTCAACTCCACGATTAATATCAGCACTCTGCTCATGGATGGCAGAAAGAATTCCACAGCTATTGGCTTCAAACATATACTCCGATTTTGTATAGCCAATGCTACGGATCACATCACGGGCAATGTCCTGCACATCAAGATAGCTGGTCGATTTTACTTCGCCTGCTAATACAACCTGGCCTGTAGTCACCAGTGTTTCGCAAGCCACTTTGCTTTGCGGATCATAAGCAAGGAAATTATCTATTAATGCATCGCTGATCTGGTCAGCCACTTTATCCGGGTGTCCTTCGGATACGCTTTCAGATGTAAATAAGTAAGGCATGTCAATTTTAGAATTTAAAATATGAGTTAAGTATTATGTTTTGATTAGCCCGGCTTTTGTCTATCCATTAAGCTTTCGTTGCGACGCTCCGTTTAAGGTTCTGTTCATCCTTCAACATTTAAGTCGCAGTTTACCCAGAGCGAAGCGAAGGGTCGCACTTGCATACTGGTTCACTTTTGAGCCTGAAGGAAATTCAAAAGCCCCTCTTCAGCATGGGGCTTAACGGGTGCAAAGATAACATCCTGACAAATTCAATATTTTTATATTATCCACTAAATTTTTGTGTACACAATTCTCAGTCGCATTCGCTGAGTTGCATGATTACCCCCTCCTACTCTAACTCTTCCAAATGCAAATTGAGGATTAACAATAGTTGTAAGCATTCTATAAGATCCACTGTTCGTTAAAAGACCCTCTTTTAACCTTTGAGAAACGAAATATGGAGTGTGCAAACGGAAATTGTGCAGCGGTTCCTGCTTGGTCAAAATATTCTGAAGATACCTGGTTATGTTAAACATCCATATCCTGATCGGGTTACCAGATGCATCAATAGTATTCTTGCCGTACAATCCAAAGGTGGAAGCTGGTAATCCTTGTTGATTGAGAGTAAAATCATAGGGGACATATTTAAAAAAGCCACCAGCGGAGTCAAATACATCCAGCATCATCCCCGGCGGCGGACCAAAGGTTTTATCCGATGGATCATACACTTGTTCAACTATCAGCTCAGCCCTGTTAATGATCCTGTTATTCAAACTTCTTATTGCGGGAATTTTTACGGATGTAAATGTCCCCGGAGTATTCATCAGGTAACCTATATTATCCTGTACAGTGTTATTTGCTGCGGCAAGTACCGGGGCACCAAAGTCGCGTTTAATATAATTATGCTGGGCCGATGTGGGCGTAAACTTAAAATAACTAACTGCAGTATCATCCTGTCCACCTTTTGTGTAACGATAATAGATGGCAAGCTTGGTGTTTGGATTCTCTGCAAGTCCAAATGCCATTAAGGCATTTCCTAATGATTGATCCGCATCTATTGCAAATCCTTTAAAATAAGTTTTAAATGCGGAGTCGGTGGCATAGGCATTTGTAGTATCATAATCGAGTAATCTACGTCCAAAACTGTTATCCAGTTTAATACGAAGCTGACCTGCTGTTGTATCCTGGAAAGCTTTTATTGAGTCTCTCAATTGTGCAGGCGAAAAATCTTTTGTACCCAAGAGATTTGAATAAGTGAAATATTGCTCACGTAACAAATAAAAAGAATCCACTTTAAAAACATTGGACTGATCCATTTCCCATGCCCTTACTTTTTGCGGTGCAATCGTATCACCGTAATTACCTTTCCAGCCAAGTACTAAAACTACCGAATCCAGGTATAAGCTATCCCTTTTGTATATTCCCGAAAAACCCCACGGGAAAGTTTCAGGTCTGACTTGAAGAAATATTTTTGCGTTAGTTTTTCCAAAAATTGGATCCATAAAGATGTTTCCTAAAATATGGTCATCAGTATTGGATACCCTAACAGAATCCTTTTCCGGAGCAAATATTGAATCGTAAACTTCCACGGTCAATGTGGTATCAAAAGTATTCACACCATCTACGCCGGGAAGGAGTTCGTTACCTAAATCAGTGGATTCGTTTATTCTTTTGCAGGAAGAGATGATAAAAATCAATGATAAACAAAACAGTATAAAGCGAATAGGTCTAATTATCACAAGAGTTTTTTTTGGAATAAATCAGGGTATTGATTATAGATTTTATTTGCCCGCAAGGTCGCTATACAATTGTAAATAGTCTGTTAAATCAGACTCAGCATTATATAGTAATGTTTTTTTACCTCGAACCTTTGTGAATTCATCCAGCAATTTCTTCTCAACTTTTTCAGCACCGAAAGTAATTGCATCAGCATAAGTGGCGCCACCGCGATACATTGCTGTATTATTCGTTTCTTTAAAAGGCTCAAGATCTTTTTCCTTTATAGATGGATGTATCAATGCCTTCTTTAAAAACTGTGAGCCCATTTTCTCTTTAAATACAGTTGGCCCAATAGTGAATATAACTTTGCTATGCGAGAAGACAGGTTCCTTTTTATAAACCGTTTTAAGATATGCAGGAATCAAACCAGTCATCCAGCCACTGCAATGAATAATATCCGGCGGCCATCCAAATTTTTTCACTGTTTCAAGTGCGCCTTTACAAAAGAAAATAGTCCTAAGATCATTATCCTCATACCATTTATCATTCTCATCAGTGAAAATATATTTCCTTTTAAACAGGTCCTCGTTATCCAGAAAATAAACCTGCAATCTTGCATTTGGGAGAGAGGCGACTTTTATCTGAAGGGGAAGGTCATCATTATCAACTGATACATTGATACCTGAAAGCCTTACCACCTCATGCAGGCGATGACGACGTTCATTAATAACTCCAAACCTGGGCATAATGCATCGAACTTCAAATCCTGAATCGTTTGATTTTATGGCTAATCTGTTCACTATTTCAGAAAACTCAGTAAGTTCCAGGTAGGGAGACATTTCGTTCGCAATAAACAATATTCTTTTCTTTGCTGTCATCGTTGAGCCTGTTTTAAATAGATCCCTAAAATGATTTTTTTTGGGATGGCCGCAAAGGTAATCCTTTTATTCCGAACTTGATTTTCAAAACGACGACTATTAAATATGATAATTTGTAAAAAGTCTGGGCAGCTGTATGATTTTCTTGAAAAAAAGAAAAATGAAAAGGTTCTGATCGGATTTGTTCCAACAATGGGTGCCCTCCATGGCGGTCATCTTTCTTTGGTAAGCGAGGCAAAAAAACAAAACAAAATTGTCGTTTGCAGCATTTTTGTTAATCCTACTCAGTTCAACGACCCGGAGGATTTTAAAAAATACCCGGTCACTTTGGAGAAAGATATTTTAATGTTTGAAGATGCCGGTTGCAATATTCTTTTCACTCCTCCTGTGCAAGAAATTTATCCAAATGGAACCAATCATCTGATACATTACGATCTGGGATTCCTAGAAACTGTACTCGAGGGGAAATTTCGTCCCGGGCATTTCCAGGGAGTTTGCCAGGTCATGGATCGTTTGCTTGAGATCGTTTTACCAGATAATTTATACCTGGGCCAAAAAGATTACCAGCAATGCATGGTGATAAAAAAACTAATTGAACTCATTGAATTAAATGATAAAATAACAACAAACATTTGCCCCACCCTTCGGGAAAATGATGGACTTGCCCTGAGCAGTCGCAATATACGATTACCTCCGGATGATAGAAAAAAAGCGACAACTATTTTCACGGCTTTACGTTACATAAA
>DASTZB010000206.1:0-3527 GCA_035764525.1 Chitinophagaceae bacterium
CTTTCCTACAATTTTTGTAAACAATTTAGACTTACGGGGGGTATTATGTCACTACCCGGAGTAAGAAGTACAGAAGGGAATTTTCCTTTTTGGCTATCCGTCGACAACCGTATGATCGCGGATGAATATATGCGTCCTTCTTATACAAGTGGGATACAAGCAAGAGGTGAAATTGTAAAAAAATTAAGCTATACGATAATGCTTGGAAACAACATGAGTACCTTAGGTGTTGATGCAGGGCAGATCGATAACAAACTGAGTACATTAGCAGCAGGACTTATTTTTTTACCAACTACTGGTGAGTATGGTATGTTCAATGGCGCATATGGTGACTATGATCAGCACGAAAAAGTAGCCACAAGAGTGGGTGCTCACTACACCCGAAGTGATGAAACGCGACAAGGACAACCCACAAATGATGCCTTTGAAAATGTATCCCTGAGGGTTTCTGATGGCACTTCTATTTTCCTGCCTGGCTTATTTAATCCCGGAACACAAATTGATGAGGCCCGTGACCAAATGTTTTGCATTGATGCAGGTGCAAAGCTTAAGGGTTTTGCTCTTGAAGGAGAATATTATTGGAGGAGGATCGATAATTTCAAATTAATCGGTTCTCCAATGGCTTTAGATCATCTTCTTGATAACGGATTTCAGCTATTAGGATCAGCAATGGTTCTTCCAAAAAAGCTTCAACTATATTCAACGTATTCAAAAATCTTTGGGCAATATGGTGATCCATCGGAAGTAAGAGTGGGATTTAATTTTTTTCCCTTCAAAAAAACCATTTCTACACGTTTGAATGGTCAGGTTACATTCATGAATAAATGTCCTGTTGGTGGTTTAGCATATCCATATACTGTTGGCGCCAACGGAACTATTTTTAATCTTGATTTGGAACTTAATTTTTAACAGGTACAAAATAATAATTGAATAAGTTCAAGTTTTAAAAAATATGTCATGACACAGATTTATTTTACGAAAAACCGGGCTTATACTTCAGCTGCATCAATTGCTATTAAAGCTATAATTGTCCCTGTGTTTTTATTCATGATCTCTTATACTGGTTTTTCACAGGGAAATAAGAACATAAGCAAGGATTCATTTATTCTCAACGATTCTCACTTTCATTTAACCAACTATGTACAGGAAGGAACCGATATTCATAAGTTTCTTGAAATAATGGGAAACAAAGTTGGAAGAGTTGCATTATTTGGTATCCCGCTTCAGCAAACATGGAATTATAATAACAGCGGCAAGTTTGCACCAACTTATTACCTGGCCAGTGATGATCCACTTTATTATTATTCTTTTACAGATGCCTATATAGCGATGGCGTATAGATCGCTTAGCAAAGAAGAGCAGGCAAGGTTTGATCCAATGATCACTGGTTTTAATCCTGCTGATATGTATGCAGCTGATCACATTAAAAGAGTATTGAAAACATTTCCCGGTGTATTTACAGGCATTGGTGAATTTACAATTCACAAAGAATTTGTTTCATCAAAAATTGCAGGTCCAACTGCTACTTTGAATAACCCGGCGCTTGACCGCATACTTGATTTCTGTGCCGAAACAGGTTTGCTGGTTATACTGCACAATGATATCAACATGCCATTTCCAAAAAGCGGGCAGGAGAACTGGGATATAGAACAACTCAAAGCATTATTTGCAAGACATCGGAATACTCCAATAATCTGGGCACACTGCGGTGTAGGCAGAATTGTAAGACCGGTGAAGGATCAAATGGCAATGCTGGATAAAGCCCTTGCCAATCCTGAAAGCAATAATATATATATTGATATTTCCTGGACCGAAGTAGCCAAATATGTAACAGAAACACCGGAAGCAACAGCAAATGTTGCAACTGTTATTAATAAATATCCTGATCGGTTTTTAATAGGCACTGATGAAGTAGCACCGAATGACCAGGCTTCCTATCTAAAGATCATGGATATGTATAAACCATTATTCGAAAAACTTACACCAGAAGCAAAGCAAAAATTACTAAAGGGAAATTATGAGCGGTTGTTTGATGCAGCAAGAAAAAAAGTAAGAGAATGGGAAAAAAAGAATAAATAAAAAACAAATGCCCATTTTGAGTTAGCATGTTCGAAAGATTAATTAGTACCTTTAAAGAACTCCGAACAGAACACATTTATCAATTAATGAGTTTGAGCAAAAGAAAGAATCCAATCTTTTAAAAACCTTTCAACTTCCAATTTAGTGAGCGAATGCTAAAATGATCTGTACATTTTTCGTATCCCTACTTTAAAGATCTGTACCTGGTGCAAACAAGAAGAATATTATCATGTTTTCAATTCGAAAATAATTCTGATATTATCAATCATAAGGAATAATTTTTTTTAAAACCAAATAAGAAGATCATGAAAAAGTTACTTTCACTTTTAACATTCATAGTCCTGATCATACAAGTTCAGGCACAATTACCCAGGGTAATAATATTAGCAACAGGAGGCACAATTGCCGGGGCGGGTGCTTCAGCTGACAGGGCTGGTTATACAGCCGGAAAAATTCCCATTGATGATCTGGTCGGCTCAATACCCAGCATAAAAAAGAAAGCTACTATTACGGGTGAACAAATTGCATCGATTGGCAGCCAGGATATGACAATTGATGTCTGGAAAAAACTGGCTGTGCGTATCAATGAAATTGCTAAGAATAAAGAAGCCGATGGTATTGTGATAACACATGGTACCGATACACAGGAAGAAACCGCTTACTTTTTAGACCTTGCGCTAACTACAGATATACCGGTTGTGCTTACCGGGTCTATGCGTCCGGCCACCGCGATCAGTGCTGATGGTCCAAAAAATTTATATGATGCTATTACAATTGCTATCGATCCTAAAAGCAAAGGCCGTGGAGTATTGGTAAGTTTTAATGAAGGAATATTTGATGCAAGAGATGTAATGAAGCTGAGCACAACAAAGACAAATGCATTTGGATCTCCGAATACAGGTCCTGTTGGCCAGGCTTATGATGGCAGGGTAGAATATTATTCAAGTTCCGAGCGGGAAAGAAAACCAAAGAGCCCGGTTACAATTACAAACAATACAAAATTACCAAGGGTAGATATCGTCTACATGTATGCTGATGCGCCACCTGATATGATTGATATGCTGGTGGCTAAAAAAGTAGATGGTATTGTTATCGCAGGTGTTGGTAACGGAAACTTCAACAAAGCTTATATGGATGCTGTAAAGAGAGCCGTAGCCGCCGGTGTTATTATTTGTCGTGCAAGCCGTACCCCTTCCGGCAGGGTTGTATTGCATGATGAGATCAATGATGAGGAATTAGGCACGATCGTTTCTGATGACCTTACTCCCCAAAAAGCAAGAATATTATTAATGCTTGGACTGACAAAGACAAAAGATAAGAAGCAACTCCAGGAATTATTCTTTAAATATTGATTTCTGTAAAACTCTTTCTTTGAATTCAATTGCGCCCGGAGTAAGAGCTGGGCGCAATTAATCTGTAACCCGTTTATTTATTTCAGACTAAAAATT
>DASTZB010000207.1:0-4533 GCA_035764525.1 Chitinophagaceae bacterium
TAAAAATGCCGTGATCAATAGTAATGAAGGCGATACGATCCTAACATTGAAACAATTAACCCCGGTGAGACTTATAAAAAATAATTTTTATAAACAGGTGCAGGATGCAGAAAATAAAGGGGCAAGTGTTGAAGAATTAAAATCATTATTGGGCCGGGCAAGAGCCAAAAAAGGAATGTTTGAAGGGCAGCTTGATGAGGGAGAACTGGAGATAGGACAAGTAGGTGCAAACGTTATAAATATATTACCAGCGGCAAAAATTGTGGATGAAGTGTGGCAGGGCTTTAAAGAAGCTTTGGCCAATCCAATCAAAATGACTTAAATTTGGTATGTGTGATGGAGCCATGGGAAACGAAAACCACTTATAACCGCTTTGTCAAATGAAACAAAGAATCCTCCTGCTAATTGCTATCTGCACAATGGGTTGTTTACAATCCAATGCATCAGGCATTGATCCTGGAACTCCGGGGAAAAGCATAAACGAAGTAGCCGGTAACATTTTTGATGGTGATTCTAAAAAACCTTTGGGCGAGGTTACAGTTACTGCTTATTCAGCCAACAAGAAAGAAAAATTTGTTATCACAGATGAATGGGGCCGTTTTGAATTCGATGAATTAAAAACCGGCATTTATAAACTTGTATTCGAAAAAGAAGGATACAGGAAAGTTGTTCGTGAGAAGGTATCAATAAAAACAGATGAAACTTTCCAGATGCGTATAGAAATGATCGAGGCTGGTGGATTCGACCTGCTGCCTTCACCGTTTCAATTTTTCGATACGAAATAGAGGGAGAAAAAACTAATCTTCGAATTGGGATGTAAATATTACATCCCAATTTTTTTTGTTATGACGGAGCAAAGAGATGCCATTTACGATCCACTGGGCTTCATATTTCTTTTTAGTGAAAATTTCCCACGCCTCCTTGAATGCTTTTTTATAAAGATCTCTTGTCGCCAGGGTTACATGCGGATGAAAAGGCCTATCATCTTTTTTGATTGGGAATTTATTCACATGAAAAATAAAATCATTCAATGCTTGGTGGAGCTCACTCAGCATTTCACTTTTCACTACGTCAACAAAAATTACTTTTGGCTGGAAGGCTGCGAAATCCTTTAGCGTTATTTCAAATTTATGTTTTGTAATACTAAAGCTCCTTATCGAATTTATAAGTTCACTCTCCAAATCTTCTTGCATCCAGAAAGGTGGAATTAGCGTTATATGCGCAGGAGATTTTAATGCGACACCACAGTCAAAATGATCTTTAAAATAATTTTTCCATTTCAATACCTCTTGATTGATCTCGTCGGGAGCTACTATGGCGATATAATACATGTTCATAAAAAACAGCCGCGGCACAAAGCTACGGCTGTTCTCTTTTAAGGACCCCGATCATCGGGATTGGTTGACATGGCTATACTTAATCTATGTCGATATTAAAATCATCATCTGATTTTTCGATTGTGAATTTCTTACGTTTATCAAGGAAGGTTTTATATTTTTTATAGGTAGCATCGCTGGCTTTTTTGCCATTGATGAATAATTCACCATTATCATGTTTGATTGTGTATTGCTCCCTTCTATTTATTAAGCCATCTTTTTCAAGACCGTCAACAAATCCTTTATACTCTTTCATTTCTACTTTTGCTTTTTCAATTTCCACTTTGACGTTGCCGAGTGACTTTTCAATTTCAGGCTCGATCTTACTTAACTCGGCTTGCATTTTTTCCATATCAAACTGTATTTTACTCATATCGATTTCTTTAACCTTGTCGAACTCAGTTTTCATTTTATCCCATTCTATTTTTGGCATTGATTCATTGAGCTCTTTTTGAAGCTTTACCGCGTCAAATTCTTTCATAGCCTTTGCCATTTCTTTTTCAATATTGCCAAAATCAATTTTAGCCATTGATTGCTCTATTTCCTTTTGCATCTTTTGGAAGTCAACATCACGCATTGCTTTTTCCATGTCAAGCTGCATTTTCTTCATATCAAAGTTTTTCATGGATTCTTTTAACTCTTTCTGCATTTTTTCCATATCTATCTTAAAGTCAACAGCGTTCAGCTCATCAATAATATCATCCAGGTCCCGGATCTTTTTTTCTTTTTTGGGAACGGTATCGGTCACATTATAATAGTCATTATCATTCCATGCTGCATACGTGTTTTTAAAATCCCATGAGCTAAGGACAAATACAGAAGTGATTGCCACGGCTGCTACAGCCAGTGGTATGCGTAGATTTCTCAGGTTGGTCATAAAGCTTAATTTAAAGTGATTTGTTTTGTTTGACTACACTAAACCAAATATACGACTGATTTCGTATTTAAAAAATCCCAGCTATTAAAAAAGAAAATTTTAACAAAAAAGGGAGAAGGGTCAGGATATCATGAACGGCGAACCCATTTGATCATTTCTTTCCACGAGGCTTTTTTACCATACATCAGAATGCCAGTTCGATATATTTTGCCGGCAAGCCAGGTTGTAAAAATGAAACCAAGTATAAGCAGTGCCATTGAAAGAAATAATTGCCACCATGGCACTACCTCAGGTACACCTTTGGCAATTCGTCCCATCATTACAATAGGTGATGTAAATGGGATCATGCTTCCCCAAAAAGCCATAGGGCTATCAGGATTCTCAATAGACGTACTTAAAATAATAAATCCAAAAACGATGGGCATCATAATAGGCAGCATCAGGGATTGAGCCTCCTGGGGGTCTTCATTAACGGCGCTACCAACTGATGCAAATAAAGCGGCATAAAATAGATAACCGCCAAGAAAATAAAATAAAAAGCAAGGAATAATAAGCCACCAGTTCACTTCGCTTTTAAATGTATCTGTAGCTTGTAACATTTGAACGGCAACTGTATTATTTGATCCTCCCGGCAAACCTTGTTGTGCTTGTTGTGCCTGCTGAAATTGGTGTAATGTATCCGCAGAAACAAAAAGCGGGATAATGTTTACAAGGATCATCAGGAAAATTATCCAAAGCAGCAATTGTGTCAAACCAACAGCTGCTATCCCTAATATTTTTCCCATCATTAGTTGGAACGGCTTCACAGAAGAAACAATTACTTCTGCAATACGGCTTGTTTTTTCTTCCATTACACCACGCATCACCATTGCGCCAAAAACAAACATGGTGATATAAATGATAATACCACATTCGAATCCAATAATATAAGGAAGCTTATTATTTGCTTCCCTTCCTGTATCAAGTTGATTGGTTACCTGGGCTGCTTTTTCGCTTGCCGTGCTGATAGAATCAAGAACTTTTCTCTCGATATTCTTTTGTTGAAGCATATTATACTCGATCGCCTTTTTCATTTGCCGTTCCACATAACTCATTGTTTCCATGCTTAATGACTTCTTTGATTCGATCACATACTTTTCACTGGCAGTATCACTATTCACTCTTAAAAGCCCGATGTAACCCTTCGATTCGTAATTGGAAGAATTGACATCTTTTGGGTATTCAAAAATCACAGATGATGAATCACTTTCAAGATTTTTTTGCAAAAAGCCCGGATCGTCTATTACTGCAATTTTTACTTTATTTCTTGATTTAATTGCAAGAAATGTAGATCCTATAATAAACGCTACAATGATGATAGGGAACAAAAAGGTTGAAAGAAGAAATGTTTTATTTCTGACTCTTGTCAGGTATTCTCTTTTTATTACAAGCCATATCTTATTCATAAAATATTATTATGCGGTGATTGCCTGGAATTGTCTTGTTAGTGGTGTGCCTTCAACGAGCTTGATGAAAATGTCGCTGAGTGAAGGAAGCATCTCATTAAAAGAAACAATTTTTGCCCCTTGCTGAAGAAAATAATTTAATACATCATTGGGTTTAAAGCCATCTTTGATCTTTACAACATATTGATGATCTCTGGTACCTACCATTTCAAATGGCGGATTGGCATTAAGACTGGCAGGTATTTCTTCAAATCCAATGCTAAATAAGTTTTCTTTGAATTGATTTTTTACTCCCTTCACTGTGCCATCAAGAATTTTTTTTCCTTTGTTTACAAGGATAATATGGTCACAGATCTCTTCTACTTGTTCCATACGATGTGTACTGAAAAGTATTGTCGATCCTTTTTGTGACAGTTTGAAAATCTCGTCTTTGATCAGGTTGCTGTTTACTGGGTCAAGGCCGCTGAAAGGTTCATCAAGAATGATCAATTTAGGCTCATGCAATACTGTTGTAACAAATTGTAGCTTCTGGCTCATTCCTTTTGAAAGATCTTCTACTTTTTTTGTCCACCAACTTTGCATTTCAAATTTCACGAACCATTCTTTTATTTTCGTCATAGCCTCATTCTTTTTTAAACCTTTCAACTGAGCGAGGTAAACTGCTTGCTCGCCAATCTTCATTTTTTTATAAAGGCCACGTTCTTCGGGCATATAACCTATATAAACAACATCATTTATCGGGTCAAATTTTTTTCCATCAAAAATGACCTGTCCTTCATCGGGATAAAAAATGCCGGTGATCATTCTTATCAATGTGGTTTTGCCTGCGCCATTT
>DASTZB010000208.1:0-12370 GCA_035764525.1 Chitinophagaceae bacterium
CATATCGCTCAGGTAACAAGAGTAATGGCAAAGCAATACAAGGAGGAGATGGGGCCATGGCCTGAATTTTTCAGAATTCTCAGTTTTTAAATAAACTTTTTTGCATAAACTAAAAGATAACTCCTATGCAATCAAAAGCAACAACACCGGAGCAATATATTTCAGAAATTCCTGAGGAGAGACATAAGGTTTTTAATAAGCTTCGTGCTGCTATTAAAAAAAATTTACCCAAAGGATTTAAAGAGACAATGGGTTATGGAATGATGGGTTATTGTGTTCCGCATTCATTATACCCGGCAGGTTATCATTGTAATTCTAAAGATCCATTGCCATTTATAGGTATTGCATCGCAAAAGAATTTTATTGCAGTGTATCATATGGGTATTTATGCTGATCCGGGTTTGCTGAAATGGTTTACAGCTGCTCATGCTAAAGCATCTCCAAAAAAATTAGATATGGGTAAAAGCTGCATTCGTTATAAAAAGCCTTATGATATTCCATTTGAAGTCATCGGTGAACTTGCGTCCAAAATGACTCCTGATCAATGGATCGCCGCTTATGAAAAAAATCTAAAAAGATAAAGTTGTATAAAAGCATTCCACCAGTTAAAAATATCATATCACCGTCTGTCATAAATAGCTTTCCTTTACGACAGCATACATCTTAACTTTCTGAAAATAATTTTTCATTCAATAAAATGGTTATGAAAAAAAATATTCTTGTTGTACTTGTATTGTTCATGATCACAATTACAACAAAAGCCCAGGATGTTATTGTTTCCCCCCAGTGGTTGAACGATAACATGAATGATCCGAATCTTGTTATAATTCAACCAAGTTTTTTAAAACTTGATTATGATAACGAACATATAAAAGGTGCGAGGTATCTCTGGCCAGATTGGTTAACGGCAAATTCTCCTGAAGGAACTTATAACCCGCCAGATCCAAAAGTGGCCACTAAGATTTTACAGGACCTGGGAATAAACAAAAACTCTAAAATTGTTTTATGCCATGCTTTTGGTGATGTAAGTATTACTGCAAGGATGTTTATTACACTCGAAAATCTTGGATTAAGAGACAGGGTTTCCTATCTAAATGGCGGATTGGTAGCATGGAAAAAAGCAGGCTTCCCGGTCACCAAAGAATTGCCTGTCATTAAGAAAGGAAATTTTGTAGCAACTGCTTCTGTTCCTTTATTAGTTGATAAAGAGTATGTACTTCAGTCATTAAAAACAAAATCAGCGGAAGTCGTTGATGCGAGAGTGAAAAGATTTTACGATGGCGATCCAACAGGCAATCCAAGAGATGGTCATATTGCCGGTGCTCTGAATCTTGCTTATACAGATATGATCGATTCCACAAATTCGATAAAACCAACCGAAGTATTGTTAAAGAATTTCCAGGCTGTATTGCCTGATAAGAACAAAGAAGTGGTTACTTATTGCTTCATCGGTCAAACTGCCAGTGTTATTTATCTAACTGGTCGTTCGCTCGGTTATAATGTAAAAGTGTATGACGGCTCCATGCAGGAATGGAGCAGGATACCTGAATTGCCAATGGAAAAGACGAAGAAGGAATAATTTATTTTAGTATAGCCATCTTACATGCTCACGCAAACCACAGTTATTATTAATAAGCCCATAAAAGAGGTTTGGGAGTTTTTTAAAAATCCCGATAATCTAAAACTTTGGCTTGGCGGGTTTCAACGATTTGAACATGTAAATGGGACACCCGGAACTGTTGGGGCAAAAGCGAAGCATTATTTTCTTGAAAAAGGAAAAGAATTAGTGATGGATGAAGAAATTATAGAAGAAATTCCGGAAAAAAAATTTGTCGGAACACTTGGTTCGCCGATGATGGTTAACACAGTGACAAATTATTTTAATGACCTGGGAAATGGTCAAACAGAATATTCACTTTCTTCCGATACAGAATTCAAAGGATTTTTCTGGAAACAGGT
This sequence comes from Chitinophagaceae bacterium, assembly GCA_035764525.1. Lineage (GTDB taxonomy): Bacteria > Bacteroidota > Bacteroidia > Chitinophagales > Chitinophagaceae > VBAS01. Next base: position 1,960 of record DASTZB010000208.1, read on the forward strand.
AGGACCGCTGATGAAGGGCGAGTTTAAGAAGCGACAGCAAAATGATCTGCAAAAATTAAAACAAGTATTGGAAAGCCGATAATAAAAGATCCCGGTGATGATGCCGGGATTTTATTCGACCTATGTTTTTCTTTTAAATGTTCCTTGCATAAACTTTATTTCTTTTCCACCAGGTCCATCACCATACATGGTTAATGTATAAGTATCTTTATCTATCATCTTCATCACTTGTCTTATATTCATATCAGTGCCATCAGATGGATTTGGTTGCGTGCCTTTTAAATTCAGGGTTTTTGAAGTTGAATCATAATCACCGGTCATATAAGTAAAGCCGGAACTAAAAATATCCATCCATGTAGTTTGAAATTTTTTCCTGGCATTATCATAAGCATTAATGCTTCGTCCTTCAAATGGCATTCCCATCATTGTGCCTCTCAGTTTTGCTTCCTGGTAAAGACCATTTAATATCATGGAATATGTTTGAGTAAGTTTTGAAGTATCAGGTTTTGTTGGATCCATATAACTGATCACATCCGCTTCCCAGGTACCGGTAAAGCTTGCCAGCCATTGATGCATCGGTCCCGGAATAAAATATTCTGCAGGATCAGCCTTTTTTTCAGTTTCGATAGCTGTTGTTGTAGCTGGTTTTTTATCTTTTTCCGGATCTTTATTTTCTGTACATGAAAGGAAGAAGACGATTGTGCAGATTGCAATTCGTTTCATAGCATGGTTTTGAATAAAAAAGGTACAACTTCTTAATTACTTATGATGCTGTAGTCTTTAGATAGTAAGTAAAAAGTGATTGTTTTTTTCAGGCAATGATGTTATGAACCATATAGTAACCTAGGACACAATAGTGGAGAAACATCCCGCATACTGCGGGATGAAACTATGATCCTATGTGGTAAAAAAGGTTTGATGTTTGATTTAAACGGATAGTCGCAAACAAAAATCCCTGAATATTATTAATCCAGGGATCTCAATTTTAGTTGGTGCGATTATTTTTTCCGGGTAAGCTTTATTTCCATTGTCTTAAATTGTTTTCCTGTTTTTGGATCGGGCCCATACATTTCCATCAATTGGTTATTATCATCTATTATTTTATAAACCTCTTTGAAGTCACATTCTCTACCGCTCATAGGTTCGACCACTTTACCTGTCAGCGTAGTGGATTTGGTAGCCTCATCCCAGGGCCCTTCCATTTTCATGATCCCTGTTCCCATATTATCGATCCATGTGCTTATAAATACTTTTTTAATGTTGTCATACGCGGTTGTGCCCATGCCGTTAAATGGCATTCCCATCATATTTCCTTTAGTTTCTGAAACCTGGTAACGACCATCCATTATCATTTTGTTTACCATGGTAGCTGTGCTGGTGGTAGGGGGCGCATCGGGAGCCATCCACATGGTTATATCACCTTTCCAGGTACCGTTTGATTTAGCAAGCATTTTATGCGGCTCGCCAGGTGTAGAATATGCCATCCAATTTTTCATGCCCGTTGCGGAATCAACAGCTACCCATGGCTCCTCTACGGGTTTTGATTCAGTAGCAGGCGAAACTGTTGGTTCAGCTTTGATAGCTTCATCAGGTTTTTTCTCGTCGCTGCAGGAAACCAGTAAAAATGCTGCAGCGCAGATGGTAAAGGTTATTCGTTTCATAAAATAAATTTTGGACGAAAAAGGTACAACTTCTTCATTATTCACAATTGCTTTTTTTGATGAAATCCTGAATTTTGTTGATAAAATCAGTAGGCAATGTGTAAGATGATTGATTCTCTTTCAACGTAACTTTGAATTCAATTTTATGGGAGTCTTAAAACAAATAGCAGAATATCTTTACCTCCGCAAACCGGATCCAAACAGGCCCAAGTCTCTTTTTGTAAAATATATGCATGGTATTAATCGGATCAGTCTCCTGATCTTCATACTTTGTTTGATCATTCTTGCTATAAAATTATTTTCTTAAAGTAAAATGATGGATGAGTTGCGCAGCTTTTGCTGAAGCATTTCCTTTTTCACTTAAAATGTTTTTCAGATCAGCGTAATTTTTTTTCAGTTCAGCAATTCGGTTTTCATTCGCCAATAGTTCGTGTAATTCGTATTCAAGATTCTTTGCATTCATATCATGCTGTATCAATTCCTTTACGACTAATTTATCCATGATAAGATTTACCAGTGAAATGAATTTTACTTTGACCAGCCTTCGGCCAATTTCATAAGAAAGAAATGAACCTTTATAACAAACTACTTCGGGAACACCAAAAAGTGCAGTTTCAAGTGTGGCAGTTCCCGATGTTACCAATGCTGCCTTTGCCTGCATCAACAGGTCATAGGTTTTTCCTGATACGGCGCTTACATTATCATAAGAACTCAACAGCGAAGAATAAAAATCATCAGCAACACCCGGGGCCCTGGCAACAATGAATTGATAAGAAGGAAATGCTTTGCTTACTTCCAGCATTACTGGAAGCTTTTTCAGGATCTCTTGTTTTCTGCTTCCGGGAAGAAGAGCCACGATCTCTTTGCCACTCAATTTTTCACTTTTCACTTTTAACTTTTCACTTTCTATCACTTCCACCAACGGGTGCCCCACATACTCCACCTCCCAATTCCATTTATTTTTAAAATAATCTTTTTCGAAAGGGAGGATGACGATCATTTTATCAATCGTCTCCTTCATCATCTTCACACGGTTTTCTTTCCACGCCCAAACCTGTGGTGATATGTAATAAACAATGCGAAGATCTTTTTGCTTCGCCCATTTTGCAATGCGAAGATTAAAACCGGGATAATCGATAAGAATTAAAGTGTCGGGTTGAAACTGCTCAATATCTTTCTTACAAAATTTAAGGTTACGAAGGATCGTGAAAATATTTTTTATCACTTCCCAGAAACCCATAAAAGCGAGATCACGGTAATGTTTTACCAAATCGCCACCTGCTTGTTGCATTTTATCGCCACCCCAGCAACGAATAATTGCTGAAGTATCAAGTTTTTTTAATTCTTTGATAAGATTGCTGCCATGCAAATCGCCTGATGCTTCACCCGCTATGATATAATACTTCATAAATCCCCAATCCGCTTAAAGCGGAGAGTTTTGGAAATTAAAAATGTTTTGCAAAATAAGCATTTGATGAATAGCGATAAGGAAGTACATGAGTGCCCTTCACTTTGCCCTGGGTAAACTTTGCAAGCAAAGATTAATAGAAATTCCGAAGCCGGTTAACTAAATAAAAACCTTAATGATCAGAATGGCTATGCCATAAACAAGCGTAGTTACAAAAATTCCTTTAGCCGTGTTATCGCGGTGTGTATTTATATAAATAGTAAACAGGACAGCATTTGCCAAAAGGCAAAGAGCTCCAACAGAAGTGATCAATCCCCGGGTATTAAAGAAATAATCAAGGAAATCTGTAAAGCTGAACGATGAAAATTTAATAAAATAAACAATGATAAGGCCAAGTATGGGTCCTGCCAGTCCAAGAACTAATCCAAGCTTTAGGTTATCTTTTTTTAGGATAAATGTTGCCACGTTTTTTCAAATTTAGATTTAAGAACGTAATTGGTCATATCAAATTGTACAGGAACCACGCTGATATAATTATTTGCTAATGCCCAAACGTCTGTGTCTTTACCTTTATCAAAATTGACAAACTCACCTGTAAGCCAAAAATATTTACGGCCATGCGGATCATGTCTTTCAATAAAGTCTTCCTCATATTTTGCATAAGCCTGGCGACAGATCATTATCCCCTTTATTTCTTCAATAGTGGCCAACGGGATATTTACATTCAGGATCATATGTTTGTCCTGTTGCTCGGTCAATAATTTTTCAACAATGATACGGGCATATTTTTTTGCAGGTTCAAAGTCGGCTTCAATGCTGTAATCAAGCAATGAGAAACCAACAGAAGGAATACTTTCAATGGCTGCCTCAACGGCCGCAGACATAGTTCCGGAATAAATCACATTGATACTGTGATTAGCGCCGTGGTTGATGCCACTTAAACAAAGATCGGGTTTGCGGTGAAGCACTTTATCAACAGCCAATTTTACACAATCTACCGGCGTGCCGGTACATTGATAAGCTTCTATTCCTTCAAAAAAATTTACAGGATGTAATCTTAATGGAGATCCGATGGTAATTGCATGACCCATTCCGGACTGCGGTTTGTCGGGCGCGACTACAATTATTTTTCCAAGATCTTTTACGGCTTCCACCAGGTTTCTGATACCCGGAGCAGACACTCCATCATCATTAGTGATAAGGATTACCGGTTTTTCTTTTTTCTTAGCTGTAGGTCTTTTTACCGTTGCTTTTGTTACTTTCTTAGTTTTTGACATAGGCTCTTATTCGAAGAGCAAAAATGTTTTGTTTTTTCCGGCCTGCCAAAACGAATATTTAAAAATGTTTTTTGAGAAACCAAAATATTTAGTATTTTGCAGCTAACTCAATTAGTTTCTTATGAATATTGCCAATCAAAATCTGAAATACCTGCGTAAGCTGCGTGGCTGGACGCAACAGGAATTTGCTGACAAACTTCGCATCAAGCGGTCGCTTATCGGGGCATATGAAGAGGAAAGAGCAAGACCAAATCTTGAAGTATTGGAAACTGTTTGTGATATTTTCAAATTGTCTATGGATGATGTTTTAAGAAAAGATCTTAGTGAAAACAAAGGAAATTACCTGGCAAAAAGACGAGCCATGAAACTTGCGGGTGGAAGGCCCGATATTCCTTTTGTACCAATGAAAGCGGCAGCCGGTTATTTGAATGGTTATGCTGACCCGGATTATATCGATGAATTGAACACATTCACATTGCCGATGCTTTCAGGCGGTAATTACCGCGCATTTGAGATCATGGGTGATTCGATGCTACCGACGCCAAGCGGATCAATAATTGTTGGCGAAAAAGTGGAAACACTGGATGAAGTAAAAAATAATTATACATATATAGTGGTATCGAAGTCTGAAGGCATCGTTTATAAAAGAATTGATAAGAATAATAAAGCAAAGAACAAGCTCACATTAGTAAGTGATAATCCGTCCTACCAGCCATATCATATCAATTCAGACGATGTACTTGAACTGTGGCAGGCATCCGTTGTCATTAGCCGTGCCGTGTCTCAACAGCGTTGGGATATTAATCAATTAGCCAATATTGTTACCAATTTACATCAACAGGTTAGCACCTTGAAAAAGAAGATGAACTAGTTTAACATCAATGGGTTAGCTTTTACGTTGGGATAGCAATATTACTTATGCAGGCAAAAGTTTATGAATTATATTTGCCGTTAGCTAATTAACTAACTGCATGGCTATTAAACGCCTTTTTCTAGTACCCTTGATGTTGGTAATCTTCGTTCTTGGTTTCTCCCAAACCAGGACCATGCCCGCAGTTAAAACAGATCATCCTCCTAAAATCGATGGATCTCTCGATGATGCAGCCTGGCAAACAGCACCTGTAGCAACAGATTTTATTCAAAATTTTCCCAAAGCAGGCGAACCAGCAACAGTAAAAACGGATGTAAGAATTCTTTACGACAATTCCGCCATTTACATTGCCGCTATGCTTTATGATGACCCTCATTTGATAAGAAAACAACTAACGGCAAGGGACCAGGAACAGCAATCCGATGTAGATTATTTCTCGATTTTTTTTGATACCTACAACGATAACCAAAACGGTTTCCAGTTCCTGGTTACTTCGGCAAATGTGCAAACAGATGCAAAATTATCCCCAAGTTTTAGTGGTGAGTTTAATGAGTTCGGCGATAAAACATGGGATGCTGTTTGGGAGAGCAAGACAAAAATGCTTAATAATGGATGGTCAATTGAAATGAAGATCCCTTATTTCTCCTTACGCTTTTCAAAAAAGGATGTGCAGGATTGGGGTATCCAATTATTGCGATTCACAAGAAGAAATAATGAAAGTTCTTTCTGGAATTTTTATGATCCTAATGTCAATGGTTTTCTAAACCAGTTTGGTGATCTCACAGGTCTTAAAAGTATTGAACCTCCATTGCGTTTAAGTTTTTCTCCTTATTTATCCGGAGGTGTTAATATTTCTCCTACACCAAATGGAAATAAAACAGAGTGGCTGAAAAGCGGCGGTATGGATGTGAAGTATGGCATCAACGAAAGCTTTACTCTTGATGCAACGATCATCCCTGATTTTGGGCAGGTGGTCTCTGATAATGTGGTAAATAATCTTACTCCTTATGAAATTAAGTTTGACGAGAACAGGCCGTTCTTTACTGAAGGCACTGAGCTTTTCAATAAAGCAGGATTATTTTATTCCCGAAGAGTGGGAGAGATGCCGCAAAGATTCAGAGCAATTCAAAACATTGCCCAAAACAATCCCAATCTTGAGATCATAGAAAACCCGGCTGTAACTAATCTATACAATGCGATCAAATTATCCGGTCGCACCGAAAAAAAATTGGGACTTGGTTTTTTTAATGCAATTGGGCAAGAGGAAAAAGCAATTCTTAGAAATGCGACAACCGGTAAAGATACCAGTATCGTAACTGAGCCGCTGGCTAATTATAATATCATTGTAATTGACCAGGCGTTAAAGAACAGGTCGTATGTAACATTCACAAACACCAACGTAATAAGAGAATATAAAAACCGCGATGCCAATGTTTCTGCCTTTGATTTTAGTTTTTTTGATAAAGAGAATAATTTCAACGTTCGCGGAGCTGCACGATACAGTAAAATTTTTGGCGCAGCCGGTTACGATGGATTCAGTACAAGCCTGCGTGTTGGCAAAGTAAGTGGTAAGATCCAATATTATTTGCAGAACCTCATCGAATCAGATAAATATGACCCTAATGATTTGGGAATTATTCCTGCAGCAAACGAAGTTTCTTATACAGGGCAGATCAGCTACAACCAATTTACTCCCAAAGGAAATTTTCTTACTTATAATTACAAGCTAAATTCAACCTATGGCTGGCTTTACAAACCTTACGCCTATAATTATTTGCGATTAAATGCATCAGGTTTTTGGGTCTTTAGAAATTTCTGGGATGTTAGTTTAACTCTTGGTTCTTTACCCTTTGGAGAAAATGATTATTTTGTTTTGAACACTCCCGGCCGCTATGCAAAACGACCTCCGTTTAGCTATGCTGAATTAGAAGGAAGTACTGACAGCAGGAAAAGACTTTTTTTCAGTTATGATCTTCTTGGATCCGTATTTCATATCCCTGAAGAACATAATTATTATAGGTATGAGCTGGGTCTTCGCTATCGCTTCAGCAATAGAATAACAATGGAAATAACCAACGCTGGCGAAAAGGAAACTGATTATATTGTTCTTGCAGGCAGGGAATTAAATGGAGAACCGATCATTAGTTTTGTTGACTTCACTGATATCACCTCTATTTATTCGGGTGTTTACAACTTTACACCAAGAATGAATTTGACAATGCGCATACGACATAATTGGAGTAAAGTAATTTATAAACGGTTTGCGAATGTTGATGAAAATGGAGAAGATATCCCCCGTTCATTTATTCCCAACCAGGACGAAAATGTGAACTTCTTTAATCTTGATGCATTCTTTACCTGGGATTTCCGCCTGGGCAGCCGCATTGTGCTGGGATGGAAGAATTTTCTTGGGAATGATGAATATGTCGATGGCGCTATTCATACTAAGTATTTTGATAACCTTGGAAAAACATTTGATCTGCAACATGGCAATGAATTGACGCTCCGCTTTATTTATTTTATAGATTTCAATACGTTGAGAAAAAAGCATTGATCATTGCACCTGCATAATTCCATTTTCAACGATGGCAAAAACATTTTCTCCTTTTTGTGCAGCTACATTTACATAACCGGTAAAACGGCTGAATGCAGGAAGGATCCCAATATTATTTCCAAAATAAAAACAGGGGAATTGCAAGAACTGTCTGCCACGACCACGAATACTAATGCCCGGATGAAGATGGCCACAGAAAGTATAATGTGTATGATCTTTTATTGATGCATGACCCGGATCATGGCAAAAAGAAAATTCATCAATATCCAGGCAATCTTTTGTTTCAATTTTCATTTCCTTATACCAGCTCTCTTCTAAAATATCATGATTGCCGTTTACAAGGATCATTTCTAAAGCATCAAGGTCGTTTCTCCATTTTTTAAAAAGATCCATTTCTTTGTTCGTCTTGCTATGCGAAAGATCACCGGCGATGATCAGTTTTTCTGCTTTAAAGAAAAGTATTTGGGTAAATAAACGTTGCAGATCTTCTTTAAAAACATTTTGTGGTACTGGTATTCCTGATTTCCTGAAATGACCTGTTTTGCCGATATGCAGGTCAGCAATGATCAGCGTCTTTTGTTTTTCCCAATACATCACCCGATCGGGACTCAGCACAAAATCATTTTCATTAATGGTGTAGGCAACAAGGGCATTCATAAGAAGGTAACAAAAATAGTGATGACATTTCTATTTCTCTAATGAAAGTTGCATCTTCTTTATCCTGTCTTCTAGTTTTTCAGAAGAAAGATCCTCCCGCATGCTATCCACTTTTATGGGGAAACAAAAAGGCGTATAACGTTCAGGAAAAGTCAGAATGATCTTTGACCGCTGGATCCTGTCCAGCATATCCCGCAATCTTGTTTCTTCCATCTGCTGGGCGAAAACTTCATTATAAGATTGCCGCAACAATAAATTATGCGGTTCATACTCGTTAAAAACATTAAATAATAAAGATGCAGATGCCTGAAGATGGCGGGCTTTTTTTCTTTCCCCAGGCATTCCCTGGAAAATTAATCCACCGATGGTAGCAATATCACGGAACTTTCTTTTTGCCATTTCAGTACTGTTCACGCTACGTTGTATGTCTTCAAATAAATTTTCGGAAGAAAATAACTCATACACATTTGAATCATCCAATGGAATTAGTTGATCACTCAATAATTCAAAACCATAATCGTTCATGGCAAATGAAAATGTAATAGGAGTAATGCGGCTGATACGATAAGCAAGAATAGCGGCCATTGCTTCATGCACCAATCTTCCTTCAAAAGGATAAACAAATAAGTGATGACCTTCCTCCGTCTCAATTTGCTCGATCAACAGCTCATTCGCTTTTGGTAAATGGGAGAGATGTTGTTGTAATTCGAAGAGAGGTTTTAGAATATTGAGTTCGGAGTTCAGAGTTCGGAGTTCAGAGTCAAATACCTTTACATCGACTCCCGACTCCCGACTCCCGACTCCGAACTTATACGGTGCTCCTGCCTTATTCAACGTTTCCCTCAGCTTCTTCCCCAAATTTGCACTCAATGGCATTCTTCCTCCCTGCCAGCTTGGAACAATCGATTTTTTGGCTGTCGACTTTTTTACATAAGCTGTCATATCTTTTGAAGAAACATACTCTAATTTTCTTCCTGCTAAAGAAAACACTTCCCCGGGCGTTAAGCGACTGATGAACCATTCTTCGATTACTCCGATAAAGCCTCCATGCAATAATTGAACCCGCATCATTGGCTCGCTGACGATAGTTCCGATATGCAGTCGATGACGCATGGCAATTTTTCTGGATGTAACTCTGTACACACCATCAATTACTTCTACCTTTTTATACTCATCATATTGTTGTAAGGCGTTTCCACCTGAAGTAAGGTTATGAAGTAGCTGCTGCCATTCATCTTCTGTTATTTCACTAAAACAATATGTTGATCTTACTTCTTCAAAAATTTCATCAGCAATAAATCCATCAGAGATGGCAAGGGTGCAAAGCCATTGCATCAATACATCATAACATAATAACATCGGCACCCGGCTTTCAATTAATTCTTCTTTGATCGCTGATTTTAATGCAGCCGCTTCTATCAGTTCAAGTGAATGCGTGGGTAAAAAATATATTTTACTGATAGCATCTGGCTGGTGACCGCTGCGTCCGGCACGTTGTAAGAAACGGGCAACCCCTTTTGGAGAACCGACCTGTATCACCGTTTCAACAGGACGAAAATCAACACCAAGATCCAGCGATGCTGTGCACACAACTGCTTTTAATTTTCCGGTATGTAAATTTTCTTCAACCCATTCACGCAATTCTCTTTCCACGCTACCATGATGTAATGCAATAGCACCAGCAAGATCAGGCGATGCATTTAAAATTTGCTGGTACCAGATCTCACTCATGCCGCGGGTATTAATAAAGATGAGAGTAGTTTTGCTTTCATGAATGATCGGAAGAATTTTATGAACGAGCTTGATACCGAGGTGTCCCGCCCAGGGATACTTTTCTATCTCATCAGGAAAAATAGATTCAACTTCAATTTGTTTTTTCATTTCAGCTTTCACCATCACTCCATTTTTCTTTAAAGGAGATAAAAGCACTTCACTTGCTTCTTCAAGATTTCCGATGGTTGCACTGATACCCCAAACCGTGAG
>DASTZB010000209.1:0-7158 GCA_035764525.1 Chitinophagaceae bacterium
ACTTTGTCGTTTACTTGATAGAAGAAGTCCACCAGACACTACGGACAGTACACCTGAAAAATGAAAGTATTCCGCAGCATGGTACATACAGTAAGGAGTTACTAATGTTAAAATAATTTATATGCTGGGTGTTGTTGGCAGCCATCGATGAATGGCATAGAAAATAAATCCAATAGCAACACCGATGAGTGTTCCAATTACAATAACGAGAATAAAACTTAGGGCTGCATCCTGAAAATGAAACTGACCTGTGATCACAGCTGCCAGTGCAAAACGAAACACGATCAAAGAAGAAGCATCATTCAGCAAGCTTTCACCTTCAATGATGCTGAGAAGTCTCTTAGGCGCTTTTACCTGCCGCAAAATGGTTGTTGCTGAAATTGCATCAGGGGGAGAGACAATACCTCCAAGAAGAAAACCTAATGCTAATGTAAACCCGGGAATTAGTGCATAGGATGCAAACGCAACTACACAGGATGTAATAATGACGATTGGGAATGCAAAACTCATGATCACACGTCTCCATTTCCAAAATTCTTTCCATGAAACTTGCCAGGCAGCTTCATAAAGTAGCGGTGGAAGAAAAATAAAGAACACCAGCTCTGGGTCGATGGTGATCTTTGAAAATATTGCTGTAAAGCTCAATAACAATCCACCTATAACAAGCACAATAGGATAAGCCAATCTCAATTTGTTTGCAAGCATGACCAATGCAAGGATGATCATGATGAGAAAAACATATTCGATAAAAGTGTATTGCATGAAATGAATTGAATATAAAAATAACAAAAGCCCGGTTGAGGGCTTTAAAATACATTAGTAAATGAATGTTGATAAACGCATCATGAATTCTAAAGTGTACTTATCATATCAATATCTTCTTCTTCCACCGCTTCTGTACTTGCCCGGGTGATAATAATTTTTCTTCCCAATAAAAAAACAGAAAGGGCAGATATTGCACAACAAGCCATTATACCCATCATTGGTAAAGCAGTGTTGTTTTGTAAAAAGCTTACAAGCGCAGATGTTCCCGCACCAATTCCCATTTGTATGCCGCCTAACAAAGCTGATGCGCTTCCCGCATTATGCCCGAAGGCTGCTAAAGAAAGTGCTGAAGCATTGGGAAAAACAAATCCCTGGCAACAAAAAAATATAAATATGAAAAAAATAGTAATGAACAGATCGCCCCAACCAAATAAACTGATCAATACCATGACTGCACCAATGATCGTCTGACACGTCAATGCTACTTTAATAATTTGCTCGCTGGTATAGTTTTTCAATAACACGCTGTTGAGCTGGCTGGCACCGATCAATCCCATCGCAATTAATGCGAAGATCCATCCATATTGCTTTTCATTCACTTTATATATTTCCATAAACACATGCGGTGAACCCCCGATATAAGTATATATCGACGCCGCTGAGACAGCAGCCGTTAATGCATACGTATAAAATTGCGGATGCGTAACGACACTTACATAGCTTTTAATGATAGCTCCTGGTTTTAAAGAAAATCCGGGGTCTGGTTTTTTAGTTTCAGGTAATAAAAAATGAATACCAATAAGAATGCTTACAGCAATAATAATGAGCATTACAAACACATAATGCCAACTCAATGCCGCAGTGATATAGCCTCCTAATGTTGGTGCAATGATTGGTGACACCGCACCTACCAACATTAGTGTAGAAAATATTTTTGAATTTTCTTTTACATCAAAAAGGTCACGAATCATTGCCCGTGCGGCCACCATGCCGACACAACCACCTAAAGCCTGGAACAGCCTGAGTGCAATCAGCGCATCTACGGATGCGGCAAAAGCACAGCCAATAGAAGCTAATAAATAGATACAAAGCCCGGCGTATAGGGGTTTTTTTCTGCCGAAGCGTTCAAGCAAAGGACCATAAAATAATTGTCCTACAGATATACCTATAAAGAAACTTGATAGGGATAATGCTACTCGAGCAACCGATGTGTTTAAACTCCTGGCAATATCTGGAAAGGCCGGCAGATACATATCAATCGACAGCGGCCCGATCGCAGTTAGAAAACCTAATATCAGAATGAGGTAAAATTTCTTATTTGTTTTGCTTTCGTTCATTTCCTGTCAGCAGGACAAAAGTACTTCATCAACCAAGGCCAGAAAAAAGATCGTTTTATAATTAACGACCTACCAACTTTTGTAACTGCTCCGGATATCTTGCTCCTTCAACTTTAATTTCAGAAGAAGCATTATCGATCTCATGAAGTTCATCAGCAGTAAACTCTATATTAACTGACCCTAAGTTTTCTTCTAAACGATACAACTTCGTTGTTCCCGGAATCGGAACGATCCATGGCTTTTGTGCAAGTAGCCATGCTAATGCAACTTGTGCGGGTGTTGCTTTTTTCTTTTGAGCAATGCTATTCAGCAGATCGATCATTGTTTGATTTGCTTTTCTTGCTTCAGGTGAAAAACGAGGAACAATATTGCGGAAATCTGAACTGTCAAACTTTGTGTTCTCATCTATCTTACCTGTGAGAAATCCTTTGCCCAAGGGACTGAATGGAACAAAACCAATTCCTAACTCTTCCAATGTTGGAATTAACTCTTCCTCGGGTTGTCTCCACCATAATGAATATTCACTTTGCAATGCAGCAACGGGTTGCACCGCATGTGCTTTACGAATTGTTTTTACGCCGGCTTCTGAAAGGCCAAAGTGTTTTACTTTACCTTCTTTGATCAGATCCGTTACTGCACCAGCAACATCTTCGATTGGAATTTCGAGGTCAACACGGTGTTGATAAAACAAGTCAATAACATCAGTTCTTAATCGCTTTAATGATTCTTCTGCAACTTTCTTAATATGTTCCGGACGACTATCGAGATCACTCCATTTTCCTTCTGCATTTGGCTTCCATCCAAACTTAGTAGCGATCACAACTTCATTTCTTAACGGAGCTAAAGCCTCTCCTACCAGTTCTTCATTTGTAAATGGACCATATACTTCCGCAGTATCAAAAAATGTAACTCCTTTTTCAACTGCTTTGCGAATAAGAGTGATCATTTCTTTTTTATCAGCAGCTGGCCCGAGACCGAAACTCATTCCCATACAACCAAGACCGATGGCTGATACTTCAAGTCCGCTGTTTCCTAATTTTCTTTTTGGAATTTTTGTACTCATAAAAATCAATTTTGAAATACAAAGCTAAAGAGATGCAAGACCTTGAACTAACAAAAAGGAAATAAGTAGTTACGAAATTCAAACTGTGGCCGGCCGTTTGGTCACCGGGGAGGGCATTCGAAAACCCGATAGCCTACTGAAAATATGGAAGTAATATTTACCTTATGAGCGTCACTACACCCTTTTCTGTTTTTACCGGCTGACCTGGAAATTGGTAGCTGCAAACCCAAACAAAAACGGCTGATGCTTGAGCCTGACCGTTTACTTTTCCATCCCATCCCTTATCTAGGCTTGTAGTGTGAAACACCAACTGTCCCCATCGGTTATAAATATCAAATCGAACGAGCTTTACGATATCCAAAAAAATAGGCTTTAACAGGTCATTTTTCCCATCATTGTTGGGCGTAAAGCCATTTGGTATATAAACCTTTTGTAAACATTCTTCTTTACGTACGACAACTGTGTCTCTACCTACGCAATTATTTTCATCAACTACCTGGAGCCAGTATAATCCGTCTGATCTTACATTAATAGTTTTTGCAGTTTCGTTAGTGCTCCATAAATATTGCTTAAAATTGGTGGTAGATCCTAGTTCCAATGATCTACCAGAACACATCTTGACGTTTTCTGGCAAAAAGTTTCCGGGATTTGGATAATGTCCTGCCAAAACTGTATCCGAAAAAAAGCTACCGCAGGCACCCTGAACTTTTACATAATACACTCCTTGATTGGTAACAGTAAAATTGGAGTTGGTGGATCCATCCTGCCATAAGTAAGAAGAGTATCCTGGTCCGGCATCTAAAACCACCTGCAGACCTGTGCAAACTTTAATATCAGGTCCAAGATTTACCGGCTTTGAAATTTCTTTTACTGTCATTACAATCGCATTACTATTAACCTGTGAAGTCACAAGGCAAACCTCGTTGGATGTTAATAAACAAGTAATGACATCTCCATCTGCCAGGTTGTTATCACCATAGGTACTTGAATTTGTACCAACGTTTAACCCGTTTTTCTGCCATTGAAACGTAGGGCCCGGTCCCGGGTTTGTGGCTATTGCTGTAAATGTTGCTTTGCCTCCTTCGCATATTGTTGTTGTGTTGGCTTGTATGGTTACCGCTGGAATTCGAGGAGCGACAACTGTTATCACATTTGAAGTCGCTATAAGACCAGCAGATGTTACTATTGTTGCTGTATAATCGCCTGCTGCAAGAGCCGTATATGTGTTTGTAGCTTTCGTACTGAATCTCTGTACCCGGTGATTATAAAAATCGGAAACAAATAAGTTACAAATAGCATCCATGTAAATACCCGCAGGTTGGTTAAGTTGGTTGGCTCCTGATCCACTTCCATTACCTCCGGCAACAGTAATACCCGAAGTGGCTCCCGGCGTCCATTTTTGTACGCGATAGTTATTAAAGTCAGAGATAAACATGTTGCCCAATGCATCAACATAAATACCTAATGGATTGGATAATTGATTTGCAGCAGAACCAAAACCATTGCCACCGGCAACAGTGGTTCCAAATGTGGCTCCTGGCGTCCATTTCTGAACGCGGTTATTATCTGTATCACATATATAGATATTACCTGCGGCATCCATAAAAATTCCTGTGGGA
This sequence comes from Chitinophagaceae bacterium, assembly GCA_035764525.1. Lineage (GTDB taxonomy): Bacteria > Bacteroidota > Bacteroidia > Chitinophagales > Chitinophagaceae > VBAS01. The sequence continues at coordinate 4,785 of DASTZB010000209.1, forward strand.
GTGGATAATTGGTTAGCACCCGAGCCATATCCATTTCCACCCGCAACTATAGTTCTGGTACCACCCGGTGACCATTTTGAAACAAGAGAAGCAAATTGCTCAGAGACGTAAATATTATCTTGCGCATCTATAAAAATGGCTGTAGGATAAGACAGACCCTGCACAACTGATACGCCAGCAGTTGCTCCTGCTACCCATTTTTGTATTCGGCTGTTACTTTGATCAGTGACATATATATCCCCTTTACTGTCGAGGGCAACACTAGTTGGACGATCAAACTGGTTGGCAGCAGAGCCAATTCCATTGCCGCCAGCCACAGTAATGCCTGATGAAGCTCCGGATGCCCATTTCTGAATTCGACTGTTACTCATATCGGGAATATATAAATTCCCCGATGCATCAATATAAATGCGGTTTGGATTAAGTAATTGATTTGCGTTACTTCCAGCTCCATTTCCACCCGCTACTGTAACGCCGGCGCCAGAGAAGGCGGCCATTTGCGTCGCTACTGTCACGCCATCTTTCTTCCAAACGACAGACGCACCTTGCACATTGCTTAAGGCAGTTAATACACTTCCAATACATGTGTTCCCGGTTATGCTTATTTCAGCGGAATTTGAACATTGTGCATGGGTTACTAACGAGAAAGTATAAACAAGAAATAAATTTGAGAAAACCAGTTTCAATCTCATAATCAGATAAAAAACAATTTAACGATTCAGCAATTAATCCTCACTTCCTTGTTCACAATATAGAAATATATCAGATAGTTTACAAGTGCATCGAAATAGAGAAAATATTCTAAAGATGACACACAACGTTGCTTTCATTTATGTTCGGACACAAAAAAAGGCGATGATTCCATTTGGTCAGCGGGATGACAGAGAAAGTGGGAAATATGAGTTACAAATGTTGAAATTTTTCGCCGGGCAAGATCGGGGCGGGCAAAGTTGGTTAAATTTTCACAGGTTCCATTTATTAAATAACTTAACTCGATGAACAGAATATTATTCATCATTGGGATTATACTTTCAACAAACTCATATGCACAAACAATCAAACTTGAATCAGGCAGGCTTGAAGCAGTGAAAGTATATATGTCGATTGAAAAGTTGATGGGCAGCCAAGTAGTAAAAGCAATAAAAGATTCAAGTGTAAAAGAAAGTGATGAACCGACTTTTGTAAAGATCAAAGGAGTCAATTTCAGAAATGGAATAATAGAGGTAAAAGTGTTGAGCAGTTTGTTGAAGAATGCACCGGAATTTGCAAGAGGTTTTATCGGTGTTGCTTTCCGGGTCAATGACAGTAATACAAAGTTTGAGTGTATTTATCTCCGCCCTGTAAATGCTAGGGTTGATGACCAGGTGCGAAGAAATCATTCTATTCAATATTTTTCTTATCCTGACTATAAATTTGATCGTTTTCGCAAAGAAGCACCCGAGAAGTATGAATCATATACCGATATGCAAATGAATAAATGGATCACCATGCGGATCGAAGTAAAGGATGCGCAAGCGAAACTGTTTATCAATAATAATCAACAGCCGTCATTGATCGTGAATGATCTAAAGCACGGTGCGAATGCTTCAGGCTCCATCGCACTTTGGGTGGAAACTGGAACAGGAGGACATTTTAGAGATTTAAAGGTTACAAAACAATAAAAAAGCTATTGAAAATATTTTTATCAGGACCACATGAGGACAACAAAGTTCAACAGCAATACAGCTTAGTTCCTGCCTACCTGCACCCTACTAGTATCGGTGCATAAATAAAATTATATATGATTAGCGTCCGCAAACTCAAATAAATCGAGGACCTTGATCGTTAAAGTAGTTTTTAATTTAAACAATATTTATTAATCTAAATCATCCAGCATGAAAGCCACGTACCTGTTTATTGTATTTGTATTTTTATTTAGCAGTTCTTATTCTCAATTCTTAAAAAATGAAAAATTGATCGGGGGAAACCTGGACTTTCTAAGAATAAAGGAAGTTGGTACTGGTAGTGCTGGTGGCCCTTTGGGGAGCACACCTTCAAAAGAAACTTATATTTCATTCAGACCAGAATTTAGTTATATCATAAATAAAAATACAGGGGTAAGCATTTTTGGGGAGCTTCTATCCTCAAACGCATCAAATGTTTCTGCAGATGACGGATTTAAAACGAAAGGTTTTGCGGTGGGGATTGCCTTAAGCAAATACAAATTCTTTACAGATGGCTTTGGCATATTTGGAAGAGCACAAGTCAGTTACTCTCCGTCCTCGGGTCAGTACTATGATACGACGGCTACATTTTACCCTAAAAACAGTTACGATCTTACAAATATCAGTTTGCTCCCGGGTCTTTTCTATAGATTTTCAAAGCATTTTACTTT
>DASTZB010000210.1:0-5504 GCA_035764525.1 Chitinophagaceae bacterium
CACCAACGAATCAAAAACGATCGGCGCCGAAGCCGATGCCGGTAATGAATTCCCGATGTGGCATGGCGATGCACTCTATTTTTTATCTGACCGCGGCACCGAACTAAGAATGAATCTTTGGAAATATGATCTTACTACAAAAGCCTATACCCAGCTTACCAATTTTAAAGATGAAGATGTGCATTATCCTTCGCTCGGACCTGATGATATTGTTTTTGAAGCGGGTGGTAAAATGTATTTGTATTCCATTTCTTCCGGGAAACAAAAAACAGTCAGCATCAACGTGATCACGGACAGGGCTATGCTAAAACCAAAAATAGAATCTGCTGAGAAGCTGGTACAGCAGGTATCGCTAAGTCCCGATGGGAACCGAGTATTGATACAGGCAAGGGGCGATGTATTTTCTGTGCCTGCAGAAAATGGTTATGTAAAAGATATGACAAGAACTTCCGGCGCTGCAGAACGTTATCCTGCCTGGTCGCCTGATGGAAAACATATTGCTTACTGGAGTGATCAGTCGGGTGAATATGAATTGTGGCTGATGGAAACAGGTAAAGAGAGTTCAACAAAGAAGCTGACCGACTATGGCGCCGGTTATCGTTATCGTCCTTACTGGTCGCCGGATAGTAAGAAGATCGCTTTTATTGATAAGGCCATGCGGATAAAGATCTTTGATATCACTACGAATCAAACGACAGAAGTTGACAGGGCTTTGCGCTATACACATGGCAACCTCGAAGGTTTTACAGTAAGCTGGTCACCCGACAGCCGGTGGATGGCTTATGCCCGTGACCTGGACAACCAGCACAATGCTATTTATATGTATGATTATTCCAATAAGAAAGATCACCCGGTGACCCACGGGTTCTATGAATGTAACAGCCCTGTATTTGATCCCGAAGGAAAATATTTATACTTCTTCACCAATCAATCGTTCAAACCTGACTACAGTGATATCGACAATACATTTATTTATTCCAATACCACGCAGGTCGCCGTAGTTTCTTTGAAAAAAGAAACGCCTTCTTTGCTTACACCTAAGAATGACACGGTAGCAATGAAAACAGATGACCTGGCAAAGGATGATAAAAGCAAAAAAGATTCTGCTGCTGCTGCAAAAAAACCAGATGCAAAAGCAGTGGCGGTAGATTTTGATGGTATTGAACAACGAATAGAATTATTACCACCGCCTGCTGGTAATTATAATGCGTTAGCAGCCACCAAAGGAAAGATCATTTATATCAGATACCCGAATACCGGTGCACCGGATGGTAAAGGCACACTGAAATTTTATGATATAGAAAAAAAGGAAGAGAAGACGATCGTTGATGGTGTTGACAATGCCCGCTTATCTTTTAACGGGCAAAAAATACTGGTGACCAAATCAGGAACCTTTGCGGTGCTAACACCAAACGAAAATCAGAAGTTTGAAAAAACAATTCCGCTTGCCGATATGCAGATGATGGTAGATCCTGTGCAGGAATGGAAACAGATCTTTATGGATGTATGGCGTTTTGAACGTGATTATTTTTATGATGCGGGCATGCATGGCGTGGATTGGAAGCAGGCAAAGGACCGTTATTTGAAAATGTTTGAAGGCGCCATGACCCGTGAAGAAGCTGATTTTATTATCGGTGAACTGATCGGTGAATTGAATGCTTCACATACTTATCATGGTGGTGGCGATATAGAAACACCAAAGAATAAAGCAGTCGGTTACCTGGGTGTGGACTGGCAGGCTGATGGTAATAATTATAAGATCAAAAAGATCATCCGCGGTGCGCCGTGGGATGCCGAGGTTCGTTCATCACTGGATCAACCGGGTGTTACTATCAAAGAAGGCGATTATATTTTAGCAGTGAATGGCGTGCCACTTACCAGCTCACAGGAACCATTTATTGCATTCACTGGTCTTGCCAATAAAACAGTAGAGCTTACTTATAACTCCAAACCATCATGGGATGGTGCTAAGACCGCTATTGTAAAAACACTGGATGATGAATACCGTTTGCGCAATCTTGCCTGGATCGAGGGCATGCGTAAACAAGTGGATGAAGAAACAAATGGTGAAGCCGGTTATATTTTTGTTCCAAGCACAGGTGTGGATGGACAAAATGAATTGATACGTCAATTCAATGCGCAATGGGATAAAAAAGCATTGGTGATCGATGAACGTTTTAATAATGGCGGACAAATTCCTGATCGTTTTATTGAAATGCTGAACCGTGACCCGCTTGCTTTCTGGGCGATCCGTGATGGCAGTGACTGGCCATGGCCGCCGTTTGCGAATTTTGGTCCGAAGGTGATGCTGATAAATGGCTGGAGTGGTTCTGGTGGTGATGCATTCCCGGATTATTTCCGCAGAAAAAAATTAGGGCCATTGATCGGTGCAAGAACATGGGGCGGATTGATCGGTATCAGTGGTGTACCCGGCCTGGTAGATGGTGGAGGAGTGACTGTACCTACATTCCGAATGTATAATCCTGATGGTACATGGTTCAAAGAAGGTCATGGTGTGGAACCTGATATTGCAGTGCCGGAAGATCTGAGCATGATGGCGAAAGGCAAAGACCCTCAATTAGAAAAAGGAATTGAAGAGATAAAAAATTTATTAAAGACGAAGGGATATAAACCGCCGGTGAGACCAGCGTTGGAGAAGAAAGCTTACTAAGTGAGTTGTGATCCGATCGCTATCGGATGGTGAATGGTGAATGAAAGAAAACATTGATTGCGGATTTCTTTTTGGTATCAGCAATTTTGGTAGTGTCTCATTTTGGATTTGAACCACAAAGTCACCAAGACACCAAGCTGCACAAAGGACATTCTTAGTGATACTTAGAGCCTTTGTGGCTTTGTGGTTCTTTTAATATTTATCAAACTGAGACGCTACCTCAATTTTTTATGCTGAGTAGACTTGGCATAATTAAATACTATCTTTAAGAAGCTCTTGTTTATATCCTGAATTAAATTTCAACTCAACCAACTAACATGAAAGCGATCTTTTTGTTCATAACAGTGATGACTGTTTGTTACGGATGTGATTCTAAAAAAGAATCAACCGGGGCTAAGAAAGAAACACCAGCTGTAAATAACAAATTACCATCTGCAGCTATACAAATAAAAACTGCATTATTAGCTGCACCAAAGGAAAAGAGAGATAGTTGCACCGTGTATGGTTATTCGACCGATAAACAATTCATCCTTTTAAAACAGGGAACAAATGAATTGATCTGTCTTGCAGACGATCCTGATGATCCCGATTTTTCTGTAGCATGCTATTTAAAGGACCTCGAACCATTTATGCAACGGGGACGTGAACTAAGAAAGCAGGGTATGCTTGGTCAGCAGGTATTTGATGAACGTGAGAAAGAAGTAAGGGCGGGCACCCTGCAAATGCCCAAACAACCGGCGGCATTGTATGTTTATTCAGCAAAACAGAAAGATTTTGATCCCACAACAGGTGAAGTAAAGAATGGTTACCTGCGTTCTGTAGTTTATATACCGTATGCCACCGCAATCAGTACGGGATTACCTGAAAAACCAGCTGGTCCCGGTATGCCATGGATCATGAATCCCGGAACACATGGGGCGCATATTATGATCAATCCGTGATCACCGCTTACATCTTGTTGTGGTTGATAAATTTTACTGCTGCTGAAGCCGCACCGGGTTAAGATCATATTTTGTACATCAAACGGCAGTAATGATTTGTTGCTAGTGTAATCAAATGGTTTAATTTTACATGCTCCCCATGAGAAGAAAATGCATTCTGTTTTTAGTTTTGGTCTGTGCGATATTTAAACAGCAATTGTTTTCGCAGAAAATTTACAATACCTGGTTCTTTGGATATCATTCCGGCCTTGATTTTAATACCGCACCTCCCACTCCACTTACCAATCCGCTTATAGAAGCAGATGAACCTCCCTATTATACTTCTTCGATCTGTGATTCATCCGGCAATCTTTTATTTTTTACAGATGGATTGAAAGTATGGAATGCATCCCGGGTTGAAATGCCCAAACAATCAGGAAGATGGCCCTGGGAACTCAAAGACCAGGTATTACCATTAATCTACCCATACCCTGGTAATGATTCTCTGTATTATTTATTTACTGTGGGTAAACCGGCAAAAGATGCATACCAGAATGGCGGTCCTAGTATCAATGTTGGAAAGTTCATGTTCGCTACCATCAACATGGCTGCAAATAGCAAGATGGGCGAGATCGTTTATCCCCAACCACCCGATCCCACTAATTATTTTACCGTGCTTGCGGATAATGCTGCTTTTATGCTGGCGGGCACGGCTCATTGCAATCAACGAGATACATGGATCGTAACTATTGCGAATAACAAATTGCATAGCTTTCTTATTTCTCCCGGCCACATTAGCCCGGTTCCCGTTAGCACTTCATTGCCTATAGCTCAGTCAGGTCTCGAAGATGGATATAGCAATATTAAATTCTCAGCAAATGGTGAAAAACTGGTGATCCCAATTGTAAGCAAAAATGAAATACTAGTATATGATTTTAATAATCTAACCGGCGTTTTTTCTGATCCTCTGCTTCTTCATTTGCCTTCTAAAGAATTCCTGGAAGACGTTGAATTTTCTCCTGCCGGCTCTAAACTTTATTATGGGTCGTATTGGAATGAGATGGATGGAAATGATTTTACAGGAGTGGAATTCCATAATATTTACCAGTTGAATCTTGAATCCGGATCAGCAACTACTATTGAAAACAGTCGTTACATGGTTAACCCTTTTCCAAACAGGGGTGGCTGTCCGAGATCTTGTTTCATTATCAAGCGTACGCTTCAGCTCGGACCCGATGGAAAAATATATGTCAGCTTAAGGAAAGACTTAGACAATGGAATTAATCTGATTGAGTTTCCTGAAAGAGACAGGGAGTATGCGAGTTATCCCGGAAACTACCTGAGATATGGTAAAGTATACAAATTTATAAATGTGAATTACATCCGTTCGGCGAGTTTTTCTCCAAAAGAAAATGGCATCCAGGTAAGGAAAAAGACATGTCTTGGCCTGCCTACTGAATTCTCTTTATTATATACAAAGATCGATTCTGTAAAATGGGATTTTGGCGATCCCACATCCGGTGCAAATAATTATTCTTCTGAATTTACCCCGGTACACAATTACAAAGCCCTTAATCAATATACTATCAAAGCCATTATTTATAAAACCTGTCATACTGATACTGCCATTACCCAGGTATCTATCGATCCGGATCCTATTGTGCGCATACCAGCTTATATCAGGGATACAATAGTTTGTATTGGAAATAAACTTATGATAGACGCTACAGCCGCCGGAGCCACTCATTATATGTGGAGCGATAATTTAAGGGTCCCAACAAGGGAAATTAATTCACCGGGGAATTTCCTGTTAAGAGCCTATAATGACTGTTCAGAAGATCTGAAAAGCTTTACTGTAAGGTTTGAAGAATGCCCTTGCGATGTTTTTATTCCTTCTGCTTTTACGCCAAACA
>DASTZB010000211.1:0-7461 GCA_035764525.1 Chitinophagaceae bacterium
GAATTATTCCTGTTATTTGTTTTCTGTTCTTTTTCATAAATCAATTTTCGAAAGCAATACGTTACCGGCACACAATTTATATTGGGCTTCTCTATTGTTTTTGCCTTTTTTGTTTTACCGACATGGCCATGATGGTGCAAAGAGGGCAGATATTCTTCCTGTTCTTTATCTGTCTTTTCGAAAATGAGGTTGAAAGAAAAAAGGATTCTCCCAAAGTGGACCTTCAGTAATTTCTTATTAGGCAAATAAAAAGCCACAATAATTAATTGCGGCTCTTCATTGCGGTGAGGGAGGGATTCGAACCCTCGGTACATCTTTAAGGACGTACGACGGTTTAGCAAACCGTTGATTTCAGCCACTCATCCACCTCACCTTGAGAAAATGACTGAATTTGTTTTCTTAGTCAGGAACGCCCCGATTAATATCGAGGCGATCCTTTAAGAGCCGGAGAACCCGATTCAGTCGGGTCCATCCTTCGTGTCGGGAAGACAGGATTCGAACCTGCGACCCCCTGGTCCCAAACCAGGTGCGCTACCGGCCTGCGCTACTTCCCGATTCCCCGCAAAAAAACATTGTTTTTAAAGGGGTGGCAAAAATAAAGATTAATTCCCTTACGAAAGGTTTTATTCTGTTTTTTATAGAATAAAAAATCCCCAACTTTTAGATTGAGGATTCTTTGAATGAATTTCAATAATTCTCTAGTCGTTACATCGCCGCCAATTGTACTTTTTGCTGAAGCTCAAGCACATTTTCACGAAATACGCCATCAGTATCCATCAGGTCCTTTACCGTTTGGCAGGAATGGATTACAGTAGTATGGTCGCGACCCCCAAAATGCTCACCGATAGTTTTTAATGAGTTTTTAGTAAATGCTTTGGCAAGATACATCGTGATCTGCCTGGCCTGTACGATCTCTCTCTTCCTCGTTTTTTGTAAAAGCTTATCGTAAGGCACGTCGAAATAATCGCAAACCATTTTCTGAATGGTTTCGATTGTGATTTCTTTACTGGATGATTTGACGAAGTTTCTAAGCACTTTTTTAGCAAGATCGAGATCGATCTCTCTCCTGTTCAGCGAAGATTGTGCCAGCAATGATATCAAAGCCCCTTCTAATTCTCTTATATTATTACTAATGTTATAGGCAATATATTTCACCACTTCTTTAGGCATTTCCAATCCATCATGTTTCATTTTTCTTTCCAGGATCTCAATCCTTGTTTCATAATCAGGCACCTGGAGGTCGGCACTAAGACCCCAGCGGAAGCGGCTTAATAATCTTTCCTGCACACCCTCAAGGTCTTTTGGCGGTTTATCACTTGTAAGCACTAATTGTTTACCCGATTGATGCAGGTGATTGAAAATTGCGAATAATGCATCCTGACTTTTTTCTGCTTTTGCAAAAAATTGCACATCGTCCACGATTAATACATCGATCAGTTGATAAAAATGGATAAAATCATTGATCGCATTGTTGCGACTGTGATCCATGAACTGGTTGATGAATTTTTCTGAGCTTACATACAGAACCACTTTATTGGGATGTGTTCTCTTCACTTCATTTCCGATCGCCTGGGCAAGATGTGTTTTGCCGAGACCTACACCACCATATAAAACAAGTGGATTAAACGAATTAGCACCCGGTTTTTCTGCGACTGTTTTACCAGCACGGCGTGCTACGCGATTACAATCACCTTCAATAAAGGAATCAAAAAGATAGGCAGGATTTAGTTGCGGATCGATCTGCATTTTTTTCAACCCCGGAATTACAAATGGGTTCTTTACGGGATTGTTTATGATGAGGGGAAAATCCATTTCGTTATTCGGATACATTTTATAACCCTGACCAGGAATATCCATCATTAAAGGCTGCTTGGTCTTATTACCACTATCCACCATGATGCGATATTCGAGACGAGCCTCTTTACCTAACTCACGTTTCAATGTCTTCGCCAATAAATTTACATAATGTTCTTCGAGATATTCGAAAAAAAATTGGCTTGGGACCTGAATGACAAGAATATTATTTTTTATTGAAATTGGTTTGATGGGCTCAAACCATGTTTTGAAATGCTGCCATTCAACAATGTCTTTGATGATCTTTAAACAATTCGTCCAAACTTTTTCAGCATTCTTCTCCATCAGTTAGTAAGCAATTTATATCGAGTTAAGAATCTTCTTTTTTCAATGGGTGTGTCTCAAGCTACACAAAAATTTTTTCACAGGAGGACGAATATCTAAAAATCTTTTCTAATAAAAAATTTTTATTCCTCTGTTTTTTTTGTAACCGAAATTGAACTTGACTCAGATAATTTTTTCTTAGAGTATTTTGAGAAATCGAAGTCCAACCTACCAAGATTTATCCCAGCCCAACCGACCTGGTTTACTATTACATCATCACCTTTCTTGTTCTTAAATACAACGGGTGCATTTAAAAATGTATGTGTATGCCCGCCAATTATGAGATCGATATTTTCAGTTTCATTTGCCAATCGTTTATCACTTATCCTGTTATCAGAATATTGATAGCCAAGATGCGAAAGACAAATGACCAAATCACAATTTTTTTCTTTTTTTAAAGTTGATGCTATTTCGTTTCCTTTCACTACCGGGTCAAGATATTTTGTACCCGCTGAAAGATTTTCAGGCACCAAACCCGCCATTTCAATACCGATACCAAAAACACCAATTTTTATTTTTCCTTTTTTTAAGATCTTATATGGTTGATACTTATATTCCATTGGTGTTCCGGTAAAGTCATAATTTGAAACAAGCATTGGAAATTTTGCATGATCTGTCAATTGTGTTGCCAGATTCTCCAGGCCAGCATCAAAATCATGATTACCGATTGTGGTAGCCTCGTATCCCATCGAACTCATTGCTTTTATTTCAGGCTCGCCCTTATAAAAATTAAAGTAAGGAGTGCCTTGAAATATATCACCCGCATCCAATAACAAAACATGTTCTTCTTCTCTTCGTATTTTTTCGATTATTTCGGCTCTGGCAGCGACACCACCCAAACCCTGGTTAGCTCCTCCATCCATCGGGAAAGGATCAATGCGGCTATGAACATCATTTGTATGTAAAACGGTCAGGCGATAAGTTTTTTCATCAGCAATTAATTCAGATAATAAAGATCGGCCGGCAAAAAAAGTTCCTGCCGCCATCATATTATTATATATAAATGCTTTCCTAGTTAACATAATTGATCCTGTCTATATTTGTGACTGTTACTTTCTTATTTTGGCTATTGATGAATTTCACATAATCAAGAAGAGCATCACGTAGCAGGTATCCATTAGTGCTTCTATTAATATTCTTGAGCAAGTTTGAATTCATAGCAACATAATCTGAATGTACTATTGTATAGTCTGCATTTAATTCAAGCGGTTTGCCACCAACCATTACCTTTTCTACTGTTTTATTTTCTATTTGCATATTAATGCCTGATTCGATCACACCCTCATTGGCTGCAAGAGTATCCAAATATTGCTTTAGCAAGCTTCCTTTCAGTTTTAATAAAACCATCAAATTATCAAATGGCATTAGTTCAAAAATTTTTCCTTGTGTAATGGCGCCGGCTGACATTTCAGGCAAACGAATTCCGCCAGAATTCATAAATGCTGCATCAACTTTTGGATCTATTTTTTGTTTTGCCATTTCCAGGTAAGCATCTGTAATAAAAAATCCTAATGTGTTACCTTGTCTTTTCTTTTCAAGCTGGGTTTCATTGTAACCAATCACAACATTCATTAATTTGTTTACACTATCCGAATATGGCTTTACGATAGTTGTAAGCGATTTACTTCCTGCATCATATTGGTGGATCCTGTAACTACTGTATTGAACATTCTCTGCTTTATAAGAAGTGTTGCAAGAAACCACAAAAAAAGTGGCGATCAATAGTGGATTAAAAGGAAACTTTATCATAACAATGGAAGCAACTCAAGTTAGATACTTTTGAGTTTAAATAAGGATAAATTGAAAAATTATTTTAAAAAAAGTTATTTGGATTCATAGTAAACCGAACAAGACTTTCTTGACTCGATTGGGATAAATCCTTACTTTAGGGCACCCAATTTATGCTGCATGAGAAAATTTTTACTATTGCTGACAACAATATTTTTCATCATTTCTTCACGTGGGTTATGTCAAACAACCGAGAAGCAAAAGGTTGCTCTTGGTATTAAAACCGGTGTCAACGTTACACGATTCAAATTGAATGGAAAGAACGCCGGTGTTGTGAGTTCCGATTTTCGTACTGGTTTTGTTGTTGGTGCATTTGTAAATTTTCCGGCACGCAGATCTCCGATCTCTTTTCAGCCAGAGTTTCTTTATTCTTCCATGGGTGGTGACCTAAGTAATCAGTACAATGAAAAACAAAACATAACTCTCAATTATTTTTCAATGCCCGTTCTCATAAAACTTCAATTCTCAAAAAAGCTGGCTGCATTTGCCGGCCCTCAACTAGATGCTATTATTTATGCTAAGGAACGTAACAAATATGGTCTATTTAACATCACGGAATCTGTTAAGGAGTTTGATGCTTATGCTACCGGGGGGTTAGAATGGTGGCCGTGGAAAGATATTGTGTTGAGTGGCCGTTATATGCATGGTTTCAAAAAAGTGTACACAATAGCGCAAGAAACTTCGATGAATAATCGTGGTTTTCAGATCACATTAGGACTAAAATTCCGTAAGCCAAAACCATGGCCAGAAACTGTTATAGTTCCACCGCCTGTAGATAAAGACACAGATGGAGATGGCATATTTGACAGCAGGGATAAATGTCCCATTGTTTCTGGTGTTCCTAAATATGAAGGGTGTCCAGTTCCAGATACTGACAAAGACGGGATACTTGATGATAAAGATAAATGTCCGGATATGCCAGGCTATCCTGAATTGGATGGTTGTCCTTATCCAGATCGTGATAAAGATGGCGTTACAGATAATAAAGACCGCTGTCCTGATGAGCCAGGTTCGACTAAAAATGACGGTTGTCCGATCATTGATCGCGATGGTGATGGAGTTCCTGATGCCACTGATCGTTGCCCGGATACGCCGGGTCCTGCTTCAAACTATGGATGTCCCGAAGAAGTGAAGACCAAACTTACTTATATCGCTAAAAACCTTTACTTCCATACTGATAAAGCTACGCTCCAGGAAATATCTTACGATCCATTGAATCAACTTGCAGATATCCTGACGAGATATCCAAATGCCAAACTTACAATAGAAGGTCATACGGATAGTACAGGTTCAAATGCTCATAATATGAAGTTGAGTACTGACAGGGCTAAATCTGTAGTGGATTACCTGGTAAGCAAAGGAATTGATGCTAACCGTTTGACGGCAGTAGGATTTGGTGAAGAAAAACCCGTAACAACAAACAAAACAGCTGAAGGAAGAACCCTTAATAGAAGGGTTGAGTTAAAGCTTACAGAAAATTGATCAGAAATATTACTACCTGTAATTGCCCCGCAGTGCGGGGCAGTTTTCTTATAAATAAAATTTAATATTGCAAAACCATTCAGCTCCGGTATAAATAACCGGCCTGTAATTCATGAAAAAACACCTCACTCTTAAAGTCAAGCCTTCGGAAGCAGCAGATGATAATTATCTGAAAAGAATTGTTGCAGCAGAAGTTGGTTGTACAGCTTCTGAAATTACAGGTTACACAACGCTGAAAAGATCCATCGATGCACGTAGCCGGCAGGTATTCATTAATCTTTCGATCGAAGCTTTTATAAATGAGCCATTTCATCACAGGCAATTCAACACAATTGAATTTGGCGACATTTCTCAAGCAAAGAAAAAAGTCATAATTATTGGAGCAGGGCCAGCTGGTTTATTTGCTGCATTGCAATTAATAGAGAAAGGAATTAAACCGATTCTCCTGGAACGGGGCAAAGATGTAAAATCAAGAAGAAGAGACCTTGCTGTCTTAAATAAGGAAGGAATTATCAACCCGGAAAGTAATTATTGCTTTGGTGAGGGTGGCGCCGGCACCTATAGCGATGGCAAATTATATACACGCAGTACTAAACGAGGCGATGTAAACCGCATTTTAAATTTATTGGTACAATTTGGGGCAGATGAAAAGATACTTTATGAAGCACATCCACATATTGGCACAAACAAACTGCCGCAAATAATAACGGCGATAAGAAAACAGATCATAGATAGCGGCGGCGAGTTTTTATTTGAAAAAAAGGTAACTGACTTTAAAATAGAAAATGGAAGTATTAAGAAAGTAATCACTGCCGATGAAGCTACAATAGCAGGAGATGCAGTAATGCTTGCAACCGGTCATTCGGCAAGGGATATTTTTTTATTGCTGCATGATAAAAAAATAAAAATTGAGTTCAAGCCATTTGCCCTTGGGGTAAGAATCGAGCATCCTCAATCGCTGATTGACTCCGTACAGTATCATTGCACGGTTCGTGACGAATTTTTACCACCTTCTTCTTACAGCCTCGTTCACCAGGTTGATGGAAAAGGAGTTTTTTCTTTTTGTATGTGCCCGGGTGGCATCATTGCTCCTGCTGCAACTAATCCCAACGAGCTCGTAGTTAATGGTTGGTCTCCTTCCAAAAGAAATAATCCTTTCGCAAACAGTGGTATTGTCGTATCCGTCGAAGAAAAAGATGTCTTACACTATAAAGAACATGGACCACTTTCGGCCATGTATTTTCAACAAGAAGTAGAACAAAATGCATTTACCGCCGGTGGGGGAAAATTTGTTGCCCCGGCTCAACGACTTATTGATTTCTGCGAAAACAAGTTGAGCTCCACATTACCTGAATGTTCATATTTACCAGGAATTAATTCTGCTGAATTAAAAGATGTTCTACCTTCTTTTATTAATGAAAGATTGAGGATCGGGTTTAAAGAATTTGGAAAAAAAATGAGAGGCTATTACACAAATGATGCTGTAATTGTAGCTACCGAGTCAAGAACTTCATCGCCGGTCCGAATTCCACGTGACCCTAAAACACTTCGGCATCCACAAATTCAAAATCTATACCCTTGTGGTGAAGGAGCCGGTTATGCTGGCGGAATTGTAAGTGCTGCAATCGACGGCGAAAGAGTTGCCGTGTCGATAGCCGAAAGTCAGTTAGAAGGCCACTTTTAAAAAATATCTGGCCGGCGGCAATTTATTTCACCATATAGTTGGTAGCGTGCCTAATTTTGACATCTGAAATTTTTCAACATGACGTTACTGGAAGTTCAAAATCTTAAAAAATATTTTGCCACACAAAAAGCAGTTGATGATATAAGCTTTAGTGTAAGCAAAGGAAGCATTTTCGGTTTGCTTGGTCCAAATGGCGCAGGCAAAACCACATTGATAAGAATGATCACCGGCATTTTTTATCCCGATGAAGGACAGGTCATTTTTGATGGAAAAAAATTTGACCCGATAAATGATGTTGTTTATATAGGTTATATGCCCGAAGAACGTGG
>DASTZB010000212.1:0-2306 GCA_035764525.1 Chitinophagaceae bacterium
CTCATATCAAACAGATCATCGGCCTGGTTTTCCAGGCTATTTACTTTTACAAGTGATTCAGTGATCACTTTCAAATTCTTCATATTCCTTAATTCGCCCACAGCTTTCTTTACTTCGCCAGAGCTCATTTGTATAACCTCGGCCAATTTTTGTATACCCAGGTCATTCGGGTTGACCTTATAAAAATTTATTTTTTTGGCAGACGCGTATATGTAGTCTGCGATATCATCCAACGAAGTGGCTAAATAATGGATATCCTCCCGGTCAAATGGGGTTATAAAATTTCTACCCAATTCAGTAAAAATATTATGCGTTAAATTATCATTCTCATGCTCCAGGTCCTCTATTTGGCTATATATATGCGTTCTTTTATCACTATCAGGCTCTGATACCAGCTCTCTTAATTTATCACTCATTAAAGAAACATTTGACGCTACTTTTTCAAATAGATCATAGAACATTTTGTTGTTGGGAGCAAAAATCTTAAGTAAAGAATGAAGTGCCATGGTTTGCTTTTTAGATTGTTAGCGAAGATACCGGGAGCGGTTATCCCCGCTTAATGAAGATACAGAGTTAATAATTATTTAATATAAAAGTAATAATCAGGCTAAATAAAGGTAACATTGACTTTATATTTGCCCTGAACAGTATTCTTTTGTTGAATAGTATTAATGCCCAACTTACATGAAGAAAATTCCTTTAAAAAGTATTTTTTTTGCCTTTATTTTATTACCATTCCTCTCCTTTTCTCAACGTTATCTATCAGATATTGACTCCTCCTTTTTTATTAAAGACACGGTCAGGCCTTTTATTAAAAGATTTGAAAACCTGAATATTTCCGGTTATATGCAGCCGCAGTTCCAGGTGGCTCAATCAGACGGGGCGCAATCCTATGCAGGGGGTAATTTTTCGCAATATTCAAGAAGCCGTTTTATGTTGCGGAGAGCACGGGTGAAAATTGATTACCTGTTAAGAACAAAAAACAATTTCCCCAAAGCCTTATTCACTTTCCAGATCGATGCAACGGAAAGAGGCGTGATCGTAAGAGATATGTTTATCCGTGTATTTGAAACAAAGTCCAATACTTTGGCGATGACAGCCGGATTCTTTGCAAGACCGTTTGGTTTTGAAGTAAATCTCGGTTCTTCCTATAGAGAAACCCCTGAACGGGGAAGGATGTCACAAATATTAATGCCTGGTGAAAGAGACCTGGGTGTTATGTTTTCTTTCGAACCGCAAAGCAGATCGCATAAATTATATCACTTAAAACTAGATGCAGGGTTTTTTAATGGACAAGGCGCAAGCGGTACAACGGACTTCGACAGTCATAAAGATTATATCAGCCGGCTAACTATTAAACCTTATAAAATAAATAAAACAGAGTTAAGTGGTGGTCTTTCCTTGTTGTTAGGCGGATGGAAAAACGGAACAAAATATATTTATGAGGACGGGACTAATATAAATGGTGATAAGATATTCATTGTTGATTCAAATTCATCCAATCTTGGCAGATCCGCTCCCCGTCATTATTATGGTGCAGATGTACAATTCAAAATTCATCATCAATGGGGCGAAACTGAATGGCGTGCTGAACATTGGTTTGGCACGCAACCGGGAACAGCTACATCAACGACGAACCCGGGCACATTACCCAATTCAAACGGCTTAGCTGTCCCAACTTATATAAGGCATTTTAATGGTTCTTTCTTTTATTTTTTACAAAATATAATAAACACAAAACATCAGCTTGTTCTAAAATATGATTGGTATGACCCGAATATTAAAGTGAGTGATACAGAGATCGGGAAAACAGGAACAAATTTTACTTCTGCTGATATAAAATATAATACACTTGGTGCTGGCTATGTCTATTATTTTAACCCTCAAACCAAGATCACTTTTTACTACGAGTTTGTAAAAAATGAAGAAACCCTGCTTTCAGGCTATACAACCGATCAAAAAGATAATGTTTTCACTTGCAGATTACAATTCCGTTTCTGAGTTAATGTTGCGGGTAACTCTATCTTAAGGATTAGCCCCTACAATAGGTTGTATTTGACAGCTTTTCGTCAGGGATAACAATTCGGTAACATTGGCTTCATTTAGGCTTAATACATCGGTAATTTCTTTGCGGCATAATTACAATGTATGCTTAGAAGAAGATCAGCCCTATTGATAGCCTTTCTCTTTATTTCTTTTGTTTCGTTTTCACAAACAGTTAAGCTCACAGGAAAAGTAATCGGCGAAAAGAATGAACCTCTCACCGGAATTACTATTAAAATAGTTGGAACTGACCTGGGAACCTC
>DASTZB010000213.1:0-2096 GCA_035764525.1 Chitinophagaceae bacterium
CCGGAGCGTATGCGTATTGTAATAGTATTTGATTTTTTTCATAACCCGGGGCGGTCTCAGTGGGTAACGGATAATTGGTTTTAAGATCAGGGCTGCAAAACGGCCGGTACTTCACAACTGCCAGCTTATCATTACCTTTGGCCACTTTTACAGTGAAGACAAATATAGTGTTATAAAAAGAAAAATCAACCCTGCCTGGCGGGCGGGACAGGCTAATCAAAATTTATGATGACCAGTAGTGAAATAAGGCAAAAGTTCCTGGATTTTTTTGTATCAAAAGGACATGTAATCGTACCCTCTGCACCTATCGTGGTAAAAAATGACCCGACATTGATGTTCACCAATGCGGGCATGAACCAGTTCAAAGACTATTTTTTAGGAAATAAACTTCCTCCAAATAAAAGAGTTGCTGATACACAAAAATGTTTGCGGGTTAGTGGCAAGCATAATGATCTTGAAGAAGTAGGCGTTGATACTTATCATCATACCATGTTTGAGATGCTGGGCAACTGGAGCTTTGGTGATTATTTCAAAAAAGAAGCTATCGAATGGAGTTGGGAATTATTGACCCAAATATATGGGTTGGATAAAGACCGGTTATATGTCACCATTTTTGAGGGAGATGAGAAAGAAGGCCTGCCAAAAGATGAAGAAGCATATAATGAATGGAAAAAATGGCTTCCGGAAGACAGGATCATAATGGGCAATAAGAAAGATAATTTTTGGGAGATGGGAGACACGGGACCTTGTGGACCTTGCACAGAAATTCATTTTGATAGTCGCCCCAATGCAAATAATGATGGCCATTTGTTGGTTAACAATGATGAAACCGGAACGGTGATGGAGATTTGGAATAATGTCTTTATTCAATTCAATCGTCTGAAAAACGGAAGTCTTGAGCCATTGCCAGCAAAGCATGTTGATACAGGAATGGGTTTGGAAAGATTGGCGAAAGTGGTACAAGGTAAACAGGGTAATTATGACACGGATGTGTTTACCGGAATGATTGCTGAAACAAGTAAAAAAGTAAATAAAGTATATAAGTCAGGTGATGATAAAGAAAGCATAGCTTTTCGTGTTGTCGCAGATCATATACGTGCTATTGCATTTACGATTGCAGATGGGCAATTGCCATCCAATACTGGTGCTGGTTATGTGATTAGGAGGATTCTTCGTCGGGCGGTTCGTTATTATTATTCTTATTTGGATTATAAACAGCCGCTATTACATCAATTGATATCTGTTTTAGCAAAGCAGTTTGAAAAAGTTTTTCCTGACCTATACAAGCAAGCTGATTTTGTAGCAAAAGTGGTAAAAGAAGAAGAGGATGCTTTCCTAAAAACGTTAGAAGCAGGAATTAAACTATTTAATTCAAGTGTTTTGGAAGCATTTAATGACAATTTGCAAAAAATAATTCCCGGTTCTGTTTCTGCTGAAGTGATCAAAAGAATTCGGGAATCATTGAATAAATCCTTTTTGCCTTTGCAGGATATAATAAAAGAGGAAGGAAAAAGACTACAAGAACAAATGAAGGTTTCCCCAGAAAGTTTAAAAAAAGCATTGGGAGAAGTTAATGGCCAGTTAGCATTTAGATTACAGGATACTTATGGGTTTCCACTTGATCTGACTAAGCTTTTGGCGAAAGAAATTGATATTGACGTTGACGATACTGGTTTTGAAAAAGAAATGCAACAGCAAAAGCAACGTAGCCGCGCCGCTACTGTAGTTGATACGGAAGATTGGATCGTTCTTGATGATTATGCCAGAAATGAATTTATCGGGTATGATGAACTGGAATCACAAACGAAAGTCGTTAAATACAGGAAAGTAAAAGCAAAAGGAAAGGAAGCGTATCAATTAGTATTGGAAGTAACTCCTTTTTATGCTGAAAGTGGCGGGCAAGTGGGTGATACGGGTGAATTAATAATTAATAATGAAAAATTAAGAATTACAGACACGAAGAAGGATAATGATCTTATTATTCATTATACAGATTCAATTCCGGTAGATCTTTCTGGTGAAGTGTTTGCAAAAGTTGATGCAGAAAAAAGAAAGAATACAGAGCTTCATCATTCTGCCACGCATCTGGTACATGC
>DASTZB010000214.1:0-6701 GCA_035764525.1 Chitinophagaceae bacterium
TTTCTATGGTGTGACTTTTGCTTTGTCATTTTCTAAATCGTGTAAAAATGAAAATGACGAATAATTACCCATTATACGAATCTTGCATCAAAGCCTGCCTTCATTGTGCAGATGCCTGCAATCACTGTGCAAGTTCTTGTACACAAGAAAAAGATGTAAAGATGATGGCAAGATGCATCCAGTTGGATATGGAATGTGCCACGATTTGTTATGCATCAGCGCAATTGATGAGTTTAGGAAGTGAGATGGCAAAAGTAATTTGTCAAATATGTGCTGATATTTGCTGGCAATGTCATGAAGAATGTTTCAAACATCAAACAGATCATTGCCAGGAATGTGCAAGAGTTTGTAAAATATGTGCTGAAGAATGTCAAAAGTTGGCAGCTTAAATCAAATTCATATTTCTACGACAACTGAATTATTGGTTACACCCAGATCTGCTAAGTATCCCTGTACTGCATCCATCATTGGCGGCGGACCGCATACATAAAATGTTTGATCAAACTGTTTAATAGTATTGCTTAAAAAATCTTTGGTAATAAACCCATGCGCATATCCTTCTACTTTTTCATCGGATAAGATATTGATGAAAGAATTGCCCAACATCTTTTTAAATTCATTTTCGTGAATTATATCGGCCTTCGTCTTATTGGCAAAAATTAATTTATTGCCACCGATCTTATTTGATACTTGTAAATATCTGAAGATGCTGAGAAAGGGTGTAACGCCGGCTCCTCCCGCAATGAACACGCCTTCTCTTTTATATGAAATAGCTCCCCATACATCATGTAAGATCAGTTCATCACCTGGCTTTAGTGTCAACAATTCATTGGTAACACCTTTGCGTGCCGGATAGGTTTTGATGGTAAATTCAAGAAACCTTGCATCAGGCAGGCTCGTAAATGTAAAAGGTCTTTTTTCTTCCTTCCACTTATCCTTGTTGATCGATACTTCAGTTGCCTGGCCCGGAGTAAAATCATAACCCGGTGGCCTTTCAACTACGATTTGAAGCACATCATGAGTGGCATTCTTTATGGATTGAATTTTTACAATGTGTGTTTCCATTCTTGATTATTTCAAATATTTAAGGAATTCATCTCTGCTGGTAGGCTCCAGAAATGCGCCCCGGTATTCTGCAGTTACAGTACTGCTTTCTGTATCCCTTATTCCCCGGGAAGAAACACATAGATGAACTGCATCTATTATCACAGCCACATCTTTTGTGCCAAGGATATTGCTCAACTCATTTGCTATCTGGATGGTCAATCTTTCCTGCACCTGTGGTCGTTGGGAATAATATTGTACAATTCGATTGATCTTTGACAATCCAATGACCTTACCTTTTGATATATAAGCAACATGTGCTTTTCCAATTATTGGAACAAAATGATGCTCACAGGTGGAGTAAAGTGAAATATTTTTTTCAACCAGCATTTGTTTATAACTATATTTATTATCAAACAAGGTCGCAGATGGTTTATTACCGGGATCCAATCCGCTGAATATTTCCTTTACAAACATTTTTGCTACTCTTTCAGGTGTATTTTTCAAACTATCGTTCTGCAGATCCAACCCTAGTGTATTCATGATTCCCTTGAAATGTCCGGCAATGGCTTTTATTTTCTCTTCGTCTGTTAATTCAAAAGCATCTTTTCTTAAAGGTGTGTCGTCGGTAGTAATTGCATGCAAATTGTTTGATACGAGCTCTGATTCATGCAAAGAAAATTCGTCCTCTGTAATTTTATGGAGTGCCCCATTTTGTTTCATAGATTTTTACTGTTATTCATTTTTATATCGAAGCCGGTTTCAATTAATAACTTGTGTAGTTATTAGAGTGCTCCCTATAAAAAAGGTTACAGAATGCTACGAAACAAATCGAGAGATCATATAATCAGCACTCAGGCAAACTGAGCGGAACATTTATCGCCAAGCCCCCATCAGCCGTTTCTTTATATTTTGTATCCATGTCCTTCGCAGTATCCCACATTGTTTTTATCACTGCATCCAGAGAAACTTTCGCATAATCTGGTGAGCCTTGTAATGCAAGTTGTGATGCTGTAATTGCTTTTATTGCCCCCATTGTATTTCTTTCAATACAGGGAACCTGGACTAAACCAGCTATAGGATCGCAAGTAAGACCAAGATGATGTTCCATTGCAATTTCAGATGCCATCAATGCCTGTTTTTGTGTGCCACCCATACTTTCAGTAAGTGCAGCGGCAGCCATTGCAGATGATACACCGATCTCCGCCTGGCATCCTCCCATTGCAGCAGATAGTGTGGCACCTTTCTTAAATATACTTCCGATCTCAGATGCCGTCAACAGAAAACGAATGATCTTATCATCACTATTGCCATCGCTAAAAACAATGTAATAATGCAATACTGCGGGGATCACCCCGGCTGCTCCGTTAGTTGGCGCCGTTACTACCCTTCCGAATGAGGCATTCTCTTCATTTACCGCCAATGCAAAACAACTAACCCAATCAAGTATGTAATTAAATGAATTACCTCCTGATCTTATTGCAGCGATCCAACTTTGATAATCGATATATTTTTTGCCACCCAATAATTTTTTATTCAATTCAGCAGCCCGTCGTTTTACGTTCAACCCACCCGGCAATATTCCTTCAGTATGACAACCCCGATAAATACATTCACTCATGACCTGCCATATCTTTAATACTCCTTCACGGGTCTGCTTTTCGGGTCGCCATGCATTTTCATTTTCCATCACCACTTCATTTATCGCCATACCGGTTTTCATACACCAGTGCAAAATATCGCTTGAATTATTAATTGGAAATGGCAATTGAATATCGCCAGCTGAAGATTTCTTCTCTCCTTCCTTTACAACGAAACCGCCACCAACACTGTAATAAGTTTCGGAAATTGCGTCTCCATCTTTACAATTGGCCAAAAAAGTGACAGCGTTTGGATGATAAGGTAATGACTCACTGAAAAGAAATTCTATGTCTTCTCTTGGATCGAATTGTACTTCATGTAAACCACCCAATAATAATTCTTTCATTGCTGCGATATCGGCAATACGACTATTAATAGAAGCTACATCAAAAGTTACCGGGTCTTCTCCGCAAAGCCCTAACTGTATTGCGATATCTGTACCGTGACCTTTACCCGTTTTTGCCAAAGAACCATATAGCAACACACGTACGGCAGTGACTTGTTGCAATAAATTTTTTTCTGACAGGGTTCGGGTAAATTTTTGTGCCGCACGCCAGGGTCCCAATGTATGTGAGCTGGATGGCCCAACTCCTATTTTTAAAATGTCAAAAACTGATATGGCTTCGTGTGACAAATTGTTAGATTAAGGTTGAGATTTAGATTCAGATTTTGAGCGGCTCAATAGCTCACGGTATTTCTGTTCATGTTTTTCCCATTTCACTTTTACAGAAAATACCGAAATAAAGACTACAATAGCCAGCACAGCAATGATCAACACCAGGATCAGCGATTTAAATGATGGATAGGTTTTCGTAAGCGATGCAACTCTTTTATCCCAGCCTGAAGCAAAATTGAGAAACATGGCTATTGCAAACAAAACCCCAAATGGCAGACCGATGGCCATTTGTTTAAAAAACTTCTTTTGCTTACCGCGGTTCTCTTCCCAGTATTTAATGAAATCCTGCTCTTCTTTTGAAAACATCAGCAAAATTACAAACACCTAAGAGCAACTTGCCATAGCGATGTAAAATAATTATCTTGTACCCGTTAAAATCAAATACCTTGAAAATATCGCCACTATTAGCCCAATTTCTTTTTGCCAACAAACAACTCAGCCTTGCAGGACTCGGAAGATTTATCCTCGATGAATCGGGTGGAATAATTTTTCACCACGATGCTTATGTTAAAGAGGATGCCGAATTAGTAAGCTTTATTGCAGAAAATACAGGCAAAATGAAAAGTCTTGTCTCGAGTGACCTGGATTCTAATCTTGAACTTGCCCGCCAGTTTCTTAATATAGGAAAACCCTATTTATTTGAAGGTATTGGGACACTTTCAAAAAACAAGTTCGGCACCATTGAATTTGTTCAAAACAACACTTCACAAGAGAAAAGCAAAGAAAATCCTAATGATGGTCGTGACAAGACATCCACAACGGAGAACTCTTTCACTGACTATGAAGAAATGTTCTCCCCGAAAAAACCAAAGACTCCTGCCTCAAAAAGAATAGTGACCTGGTTTATTGTTCTTGCAGGACTTTCGTTGGCCGTATTTGGCGGATATATTGTTTATACAAATGCAAAGAATAAGAAGGAGTCAATTGTAAAACAAGAAGAGATCAAACCGGTAATTCTTCCTGATTCGTTACCCAAAACGAAAGACACCACTTCAATAATAACAAAGCCTCTTGAAACTTCCGGTCTTTATCGTTTTGTAATTGAAACAGCGGCAAGACCAAGGGCTTTCTTCCGGTTCAATCATTTAAGAGAGAATCTTATTGATGTAAAAATGGATACCAAAGACTCGGTTTCATATAAGCTATATTTCCTATTGCCGGCTACACCTGCTGACACGGCCAGGAAAAGAGACTCACTTCAACGTTTATACGGAACGCGGGGTAAAACGGTTGTCGAACTCAATTAATTTTTTAAAAAAATCTTACTAGGTGTTGATTTTCTGATAAATTCTCCTTAACCTTGCTTCCCTCTTGAGAAACCTCCGGCACCTTCCATTATTTACCATTCCTTATTCTTAGATTCTCCGTCGCCCCAAACATCTTACACTGTTCTGATTAGTAAAACAACTGCTATATGAAAATTGCACAGCATTTTCGTGCCTTCCTCGAAAGACATAACTATTTGCAATTGCCTCAAATTGGAAAGTTCGAAGTGGTAGGAGAAAATCCTGCAGCGATAGAAAATGGCAATTCCAGCAAATGGATAAATTTTTCAGCTGATCAAAATCAAACCACTGATTTGGAACTGGTGGATTTTATTTCCAAAAACATGAAGGTGGAAAGTAGTATTACAGCGTCAGATCTTATCTGTTTTATAAGCTCAATAAAAGAGATGCTGATCCTTGGTTTTGAAGTGGAGATACCTGGCATCGGCTACCTCCATTTTGAGCCCGGTAATATTTTGAAATTCTCAGGAAAAAATATTTATAAAAAAACTATCCAGAAAGGCTGGAAGAGAATTCCGGCTGGCATGTCTGCATCATTCTGGCTATAATTATTGCTTGCTATGTGAACACCGGGGCTGTTGCGAAAAGCGGCAGCCTTTTTTGTTTTCGTATTAACGATTTATATATCTTGCCGCATTGCTGCTATTAAGCTTTTGTGCAGAGTGTATTGCCCATGTTAATATAATCCTGATTTGGATTATCGGCCAGAGAAGAAGATAAATTTTGTTATCCAACTTCCGATACTATTCTTAAAGAAGAAGGTTTACTCCTTTCTATTTTTGATGGGATTGATATTTGGTTTCGTTGAAATAATATTTTTTGTAATTGCTTCCTTCCTCTGGCTAAATTTGATTTAGATGTACCAATTGAAATTCCGAGTTGGCTTGATATTTCCTCATGGGAAAGATTTTCAATGATAAAAAGATTGAAAATGATCCTATACCCTGGTGTCAGTTTTTGCATTGATTGTATGATCTCATCATAGGAAATTTTATCAAGTGCATCTTCCCCTACTGCCGATTCCTGGATAACTTCAATGTCAAGTTCATTTGTAAACCGATGCTTACGGTTTTTTCTGAAATGATCAATCGCAGTATATACCATTATTTTCCGTAGCCAGCCCTTGAATGAACTAACCTCATCTGTGTAGGCCGGCTGATAGCGATGGATCTCTTTGAAAACCTTCAGAAAGCCATCGTTTAGTATTTCAACTGAATCATCGTAATTGCTTGTATAAAGGCCGCATATCGTCATCGCATAATTATAGAATGAATTATAAATCTTTTTCTGACTCAGCCTATCATTCAAAACACAACCTTGAATATATGCCTTCAGCTCTTCGCCAGATAAGAAATTCGATCTTTTATTGATCAAATAAGGGTTATCCTGGTTTCTAACCTTGCTTAATGAATCCACTTTTTCAATAGCAGCCTTCATACTTTTTCAATTAAGATTCTTTATTGAATGATAAGCTTGTTAATTAGTCTTTGTATACTCCTTCCATACACTCATTTCTCCAGAGTGTATCCTGACAAGTTTAATATTAGATTTATCCTCTAAGCAAACGATATAGGTGGGTACATCTTCTGAGTCAGTTGTTTCAATTTCCTGGGTATAAACAATATTATAATCGTAATAAGTGCTCTTGACAATGTGTCTTATTTCGCCACCCATTTTTTCTTCATGATAAAATTTTACACTACCAACCCAGTCTCCTTTTTTATTATATAAAATGGTACTTTTTGTGTCATCTGAATTAAATTTGGCAGCAAAACCATCCTTAAGCTTCATCCAGCTTTCGCCTTTGACATTTTTATAGTTGTCGGCAAAATTCCTTAAAGCCCTGGGGCTGATTGTCGGATTCGTGGGTTCACCTATGCCCCTTTGAAATTCCAATGACGTGCTATTAGATGCTTTTTGAGCATTTGCTTTACTTGTCCCTGCAAGGGTCGCAAGACTGACGATTGCCAATACAATGAGTTTCTTTTTCACTTTGTTTGATTTAATGATTAATGTTTTGTGATATCGATTCTGATAAATTGATCCCCAAAACT